>DASRDP010000081.1 GCA_035652535.1 Chloroflexota bacterium | reverse complement strand
CGGCGACCTGGTTCATGTCGCGCGTGCGAATCTGGATCTCGAGGGGGCGCCCGTTCAGCGCGACGACCGTGGTGTGTAGCGACTGATAGCCGCTCTCCTTCGGGCTCGCGATGTAGTCGTCGAATTGGCCTGGCAGCGGGTGCCACAAGCCATGGATGACCCCGAGCGCGTTGTAGCACTCCGGCACCGTGTCTACGATCACGCGAACTGCGAGCTGGTCGTAGATCTGGCTGATGTCCGTGCCTCGATCGCGCATCTTGTGATAAATGCTGAAGAGGTGCTTGGGACGCCCAAAGACCTCGGCGTGGATGTCGTGCTCTGCCAGCACGTGCTGAAGGGCGTCGACCGCCTTCACGATGTACCGCTCGCGCTCGACGCGACGCTGCTGCACACCTCGCGCGACCTGCTTGTATTCCTCGGGCTCGAGGTAGCGGAACGCCAGGTCCTCGAGCTGCCATTTGATCTCCCAGATGCCGAGTCGATTGGCGAGGGGCGCGTAAATGTCCATCGTCTCCTGCGCGATGCGCCGCTGCTTTTCGGCAGGTAGCGCCTGGAGGGTGCGCATGTTGTGGAGGCGGTCCGCCAGCTTCACCAGCACGACGCGCAGGTCCTCCGCCATGGCGAGAAACATCTTGCGCACGTTCTCGGCCCACTCCGCCTCGCGGGCGCTGGCGGGCCGCGCGCCGTCCGTGGGCCACTGCACGTGGTCGAGCTTCGTGACGCCGTCGACGATGCGAGCGACCTCGCCGCCGAACTGGCGCTCGATCTCCGCGAGGCTCACCGTCGTGTCCTCGACGACGTCGTGAAGCAGCGCGGCGACGATCGACGCGGTGTCGAGACGAATGTCGGTGAGGATCTGCGCTACGGCGACGGGGTGGGTGACGTAGGGGTCGCCGGAGGCGCGAATCTGCCGCCGGTGGGCTTCGGCGGCGACGTCGTACGCGCGCTTGATGATCTCGACATCGGCTGGGGGGAGATACTGCGTAACCGAACGGATGAGCTCGCCGATGCTCTGGTCGGCCGCTGCTTCGACCATGGGGACACCCCTACTGCGCGGATTATAGCATCGGTTCGACGCGGGCCCCGGCGAGGCCACGAGTCTCGACGAGGCCGCTCAGGCGGGTGGAACCAGCGGGGCGTTGTCGATCAGCCGCACGCCACCGACCCACGCGGCGATGAGGGCGCGCGCCTCATTCGCCACCACGTCGACGGGCTCGAGGGATTCTGGATCGACCACCGCGACGTAGTCGATCGCAATACCACCGACGCGGTCGAGGGCGGCCCGCATGTCCGTGCAGAGGCGCGCCGCGGACCTCACACCACACGCCAGATCGCGTTGGGCGTCGGCGAGCGCGGCGAAGAGCGCCGCGGCGCGCCGCCGTGATTCGTCGTCCAGGTAAACGTTGCGGCTGCTCATCGCCAATCCATCGGGCTCCCGGATGATCGGACATCCGATGACCTCGACGTCAAGGACGAGGTCGGCTGCCATGCGCTGCACGAGCTTGAGCTGCTGGTAGTCCTTTTCCCCGAAATATGCGCGCTGTGGCTGGACGATTCTGAACAGCTTCGTGACGACGGTCGCCACGCCCCGGAAGTGTCCCGGCCTGCTCGCGCCTTCCCAGCGATCCTGCAGCTCCGTGACGTCGACGTACGTGCGGAAGCCCTGGGGGTACATCTCCCGCGCGTTGGGCGTGAATACCACGTCCACGCCCTCCCGCTCGCAGAGCGAAAGGTCGCGATTCAGATCGCGCGGGTACCGCTCGAAGTCTTCCCCCGGCCCAAACTGCGTGGGATTGACGAAGATGCTCACCACGACGGCGTCGCACTCGGCCCTGGCGGTCCGAATGAGGGAGAGATGGCCCTCGTGGAGATACCCCATCGTTGGGACGAGCCCGAGCGGCTTCGACGCTGATTGCACGGCCCGCCGCACGGATTCGATGGTCTCGACCATTCTCATAGGGAGGCGAGCTGCTCTTCCTCCCCCGGGCTCATCGCGAAGCTCTGGGCGGCGGCCGGGAAGGCGCGCGTGCGAACGTCTTCCACGTACGCTTCGACCGCCCGCTGGATCGTGTCTCCCAAGTCCGCGTAGCGTTTCGCGTGCTTGGCGCGATAGCCAGGATCGATGCCCAGCATGTCGTGGAACACCAGAACCTGGCCGTCGCAGTGGGGGCCAGACCCAATGCCGATCGTGGGGATCTCGAGGCGATCGGAGATCAGCTTGGCGACCGGAGCCGCGACGTATTCGAGAACGACCGAGAAGGCGCCAGCGTCCTGCACAGCGAGGGCGTCCGCCAGGAGGGCTTTCGCTTGTTCGGCGGTTCGACCCTGGATGTGGTATCCGCCCATCTGGTGTGTTGATTGCGGAGTCAAGCCAATGTGGGCCATGACCGGGATGCCGAAACCCACAAGCCGGTGGATGAGCTCCGCGACGGACCGGCCGCCTTCCATTTTGACGGCTTGACAGCCCGTCTCCTTTAAGAACCGCCCCGCGTTGTGGACCGCGAGGTCCTCGCTCTCCTGAAAGGACATGAACGGCATGTCACCCACGACGAGGGCATTCCGTGCTCCGCGGACGACGGCGGCCGTGTGGCGAAGCATGTCCTCCATCGTGACGGGGATCGTGCTCGCGTAGCCGAGCACCGTGTTTCCGAGGCTATCGCCGACGAGGATAATATGCACGCCAGCGGCATCCACGAGCCGTGCCGCCGCGAAGTCGTATGCGGTCAGCACGGCGATTGGCTCGCCGCGCTCGGCCATCGATCGGATGTGCTGAATGGTGATGCTCACGCAGCCCTCGCTCATGGCGTGGAGGAACCGTACGGTTATTGTATCCGGCCCCTCTTGGGGCTCGGCGAGCGGAAATCCGCCCGAGCGGAGCGAGCCATCAGCGCGGTGAAACGGCGAACGGATCTCGGTCGGTTGGCGGCGCTCGTCGAGCGCATCGCCGCGTGCCGCGCGTGTCAGGACGCCGCCCTACTCGTGGAGGCGCGGCCCATCATCGCCGCACCGCGCGACGCGCGAGTGCTCGTGATTGGCCAGGCGCCCGGTCCCGTCACGCATCGGGAGGGCGTGCATTTCGCGGGACCGGCCGGCCGGACGCTTGCCGGCTGGCTGGAGGCGGCGGGCTTCCCACCGGGCGACGGTCACAAATGGCCCTCTCTTTCGGCTGCCTGGCTCAGCTCGCTCACGCGATGCTTTCCGGGTCCCAGCGCGTCCGGGAACGGGGACCGGGCTCCATCGGCGCGAGAAATCGCTCTCTGCCGTCCATTCCTCGACGCGGAGCTGGCCGCCGTCGACCCCGACATCATCATCCTTGTCGGATCAATGGCGATTCGGGCGTTTCTCGGGCCGATAAAGTTGGACGACGCCGTTGGCCGCCGCTTCGAGCGGGATGGGCGGGCGGTTGTGCCGTTTCCCCATTCGTCGGGTGTGAGCCGCTGGGCCAACAAGGCGGAGAATCGAGCGAAGATCAGCCAGGCGGTCGCCATCCTCCGCCGAGAAAGAATTGCGCTCGGACTCTAGCCGGGTAGACGCTGCCGCGGACACGGGTGGGCTTCCGCGGGCGGACGTTTTGGTAGCGTCGGGCCGGAGCGCGCTGGCGCCAATTCCCGGAGCGGGTCAAACCGCTTCCTCGGGCAGGCTAGGCAGGCCTGCCAGGCGCCGGAGGGCCGCGATGTTGGGGCGGTCGGGTCCGTGGCCGTCAAGGCCCGGAACTTCCAGATAGAAGGGCAAGTTCTGGACGGCGGAGTGGGTCATGAAGTAGCCCAGCGCCTCTTCCCCAATGCAGCCGCGTCCGATATTTTCGTGCCGGTCGACGTTGGACCCGAACGCGGTCTTGGAGTCGTTGGCATGGACCGCGGCGATGCGATCGATGCCGACGTGTCGATCGAACTCGTCGAGGACGCGCTCCAGGCCATCGCGCGTGGAGATCTCGTATCCCGCCTCGAACGTGTGGGCCGTATCGAGGCACACGCGCACGCGATCGTCGCCGCCCAGGCCGCGAACGATTTGGCCGATCTCGGCGAAGCTGGACCCGACGCTTGTCCCCATGCCCGCGGTGTTCTCGATGAGGAACGCCGTCGATGATGACTGCGCGAGCACCTGTTCGATGCCGCCGATGACGAACTCCAGGCACTCATCCTGGGTGAGCTGGCCTTTGCCGCTCCCCACGTGGACGATCAAGCCCATGATGGCCATCCGATCGCACCAGGAGGCTTGAGCGATCAGTGTGGCGATGGAGCGATCACGCAGGGCGGGGTCTGGTGACGCGAGATTGACGAGATAGGGGGCGTGAACGACGTTCGGGCCGATGCCCAGCGCGCCAGCCCGCTCGCGGAAGGCGGAAACGTCATCGTCGGTGTAGCGGGCCTGCGCCCATCGCTGGGGCGCTCCGACGAAGATCTGCGCGCACTCTGCCCCGATCGTCGCAGCCCGGTCCATCGTGCTGACCAGCGAGCCAGCGGCTGACACGTGAGCCCCGATCCGCATGCGCGCCCCGACGTCCTGCGCGAGCCGGCTTCGCCACGGTCGGCTCGGCGGTGACCGATGGTACCCCCCGGGGGATTTGAACCCTCGCTTCCGGCTCCGGAGGCCGGCGCTCTATCCAGGCTGAGCTAGGGGGGCAAGTGACTGGATTATACCTTGCGCGCCTCGCTCGGGAGCTGGACCTCGCGCGCCAATTCGAGGAGCCGCCGAACGTGCAGGATCCGCTGAATCACTGTCAGGTTCGTGACGATGGCGAGCAGCCACAGGACGGGAGCCAGGATCAAAGGCGCCGCGATGAGTCCCACCGCCAGGACGACCACTCGCTCGGGCCGCTGTAGCCACCCGACCTCACAATCCAGGCCAAGCCCTTCCGCGCGAGCGCGCGTGTAGCTGACGAGCAGCGACCCGATGAGGGCGACCGAGGCGACGCCCACGAGCACCGGGTCGCTCCAGCGGCTGGCGAGGACCGCGAGCGCCAGAAACATCACGGCCTCGTCATAGCGATCGGCGACGGAATCGAGAAACGCCCCGAATGTCGAGGTCTGCGCGGTCGCTCGCGCAACGGCACCATCCAGCATGTCGAATGCGCTCGCAGCCAGAAAGATGGCTCCTGCCAGAGGCAGCGCATCCACCACGACGGCCGCCGCGGCGACACCGTTCAACGCGAGCCCACAGAGCGTCAGCACGTTCGGGCTCACACCTGTGGCCCCGACTACCGAGCCAATGGTCAGCACGTGCCGGCGGACCTGTCGCTTCACGGCCGAGAACGGGCTGCCGGAGATCAAGATCGACGCGGACGGCCCATCTTTGCTCACGCGTCGCTCCGCTTTGACGTCACCGAACCTACCGGTAGAGCAAGTGGGCCATGCCGGACGCCACCCGCCGAACGCGACGAAACCGGGGCCGCCGTAGCGCAGCCAGCAGCTCGCGCCGGTGGATCGTCTCCGCATAGTAGTCCAGGACGCGCGCGGCGATGCGGTCCCAGGAGTACGCTTCCGCGGTGCTCCTGCCGGCGGCCCCGAGTCGGGCACGGAGATCGCCGTTGCTCAGGAGACGGATTAGCGCCTCGGCCAGCTTGTCCGGGTTCTTCGGCGGGACGAGGAGCCCTTCCCGGTCGTGGGTCACGACTTCCCGGTAGCCAGGGATGCTCGTCGTGACGATGGGCCGACCCGCCGCCATCGCCTCCAGAAGCACGATGCCAAAGCTTTCCTGGCCAGTCGACGGTGCGCAAAACACGTCCGCCGTGGCGTAGTACCGGAGCAGGTCCTCATCCGAGACCTCGCCGGTAAAAGTGATGTCATCGCTGTGTCGGGAAGAAAGGAAGGCCCTGTAGTGCTTCAGCCCGCCGCCGCCTCCCACGACGATCAGCCGAGTGTTTGGGCAGGCGGCGTGAACGGCTCCCCACGCGCGGAGGAGGTCACTGAGCCCCTTACGCTTCTCGAGCCGTCCGACGAAGAGGACGTTCAGCCGTCCGTCGTCAAACCCGAGCATGCGCTCGGAGCACTGGCTGAACTCGGGGAAATCGATCCCGTTGGGAATGATCCGGTAGTCGCCGGGGAAGCGCTCGGCGACGAAGTCTCGCGCGCACTCAGATACGGCGATCCGTCCATGCAGTTTGGCGAAGAAATACTGCAGCACAGGCTTCGCATAGAAGTACGCGACGTTCGATCGGCGGTAGGCGTGGAACGTGCCGATATTGGTGGCGCGAGAGGCGCGGAGGACGGAGAGCGGCAGCGCGGGGAGCAGCGGCTCGTGAAGATGGACGATGTCGAACGGAATTGAGCTCATGACGTGCTTGACCTCGCTCCCCAGGCGCGGCCCCATGCCAATGCGCGCGACGGAGCCATTGGCGGGAATGCGAACCGGATGGCCGAGTCGGTGGAACGGCGCGGGGGTGTCCGGGACATGCGCCGCCGAGCAGGGCGCCATGATGTGGACGTCATGACCGCGCTGCCGAAATTGGGCAGCGAGGTGCGTGATGTGCTCGGTAACTCCGCCAAAGTAGGCGAAATCGTATGGCGAAACGAGTGCGATCTTCACAACGGCGCCATGTTTCACGGGCTGATTCGGGTCACGTCCGGGGCATTGTACCGTACGGCCAAATGTCCTCAAACACCGCCCACTGTTCTGGATGCGCACGAATGAGCGATTCAATGCGCTGAGTGACTCGGGCGGTCAACTCGCGGACGTTCGCGGCGTGACTGCCCGAAGTCGGGATGTCAATCGGGGGATCGATGCGCGCGGCGCCGGCGAACAGTCCCGTCCGATATGCTACCGCCGGCAGCATGGCGGCGCCGGTCCTGAGCGCCAGCGTCGCCGGAGCCGTCGTGACCGACGTCTCCTTCCCGAAAAACGCCAGCGGCATGCCCGTCCCGGCCACGTCGCGGTCGCACATCATCCCCACCACTTCGTTCTGACGCAGCGCGCGCACGATGTCGCGGACGGCCGAGCGATCTGAGGGGATGAAGCGAAGGCCAAACGACCCGCGGACCCGGGTCATCAGGTGGAAGAGCCTCGGGGGCTGAATCGGCTCGACCACGACGCTCGTCGGGACGCCCCGGACGGCGAGGACCTGCCCGGCAGCCACAGGAGATCCGACGTGCGCACTCACCATGATGACGCCGCGTCCGGCCGCCAGGGCCTCTTCAAGGTGTTCCCAGCCGGCCACCGAATAGGATGCGATCACGTGCTCGCGCGACAGGGCTGGGAGCGCGAAGGTTTCGATGTAGCTCCAGGCCGCGTGGACGAACGCGCGCCGTGCGAAGCGCTGGAGGGTTCGCTCCCCGGCCATTGGGAGCACAGCCGCGAGATTGCGGAGCGACGCGCGTCGGGCCCGACCTCCGAATGCGTAAGCGGCGAGTCCGGCGACGATTCCGGCGATCCAAAGCACGGACCGTGGTAACCGGGGTACCACGGCGGCTGCGGCGCGAAAAAAGAGGAAGTTCGCCACCGATCAGTTAGCGGCAGGCGGGCAGCAGGCGCGGATGCGTGAGAAAGTCAACCATCGGCGCGAACCGACCACATCGGGCGGAACATGAACCACTGGTCGGGATACTGGCGAATGACCCGCTCGAGCCAGTCGAAGAGAGCCTGGGTCAGGGCCTGGAGATCGCGGCGACTGTCGCCGGTCGGCGGCAGCGAAATCGCGGGGGAGATGTGCGCGACGTAGGAGTTACCGGTCCGGACGATGTAGGCGCCGAGAATCTGCACATCCGCGCGCAACGCGAGGGCGGCCGCTCCGGCAGGTACCTGCACCATGTCCCCAAAGAAGCGCACGGCAATCCCTTGCTCCTGGAGCGGACGATCGATGAGAAAGGCGAGGATCCCGCGCTCGCGAAGCACCCGGAGAAAACGAATCGCGTTCGATCCAATGGGAAGGACCCGCAGGCCGACGGCCGTCCGCGCCGCTTGAACCAGCTCGTTCCACTTCGGTGGTTGGAGGGGCTCGGCGATGACGTGCACGGGAAAGCCGCGCTGCGCCAGGAGCGCGGCGGCCAGGTCTGAGTTTCCGATGTGCCCGCCGATGAAGATCAGCCCCTTTCCCTGGTCCCGCGCTTCGACGAAATGTTCCCACCCATCGATCGTGATGCGCCGCTCGAGGTCGTCGAGCCGGTAACCGGTTAGGCGAAGCATGTCCACGAGATACTTGGCGTAGTTGACGAAGACCCGCCGCGCGAGACGCCGGGCCTCGCCGTCATGGCAGTCCGGCCCCAACACGCGCTCCATGTTTCGGATCGCGTTCTCGCGCTTCTCGGACCAGAGGAGGAAAACGGCCGGAGCAACAATCGATGCGACGCCGTAGGTGAACCACAATGGGAGCAATCGCGCGAGGGGAGCCCCAATCCGATGGAGCCAGTAGATCACGGGAACGCTCCCCACGCGGTAGAGGCCGCTTCGCCCGACATCACCGCGCTCGGGCCTCCGGCAAAATCACCAGCGTCAAGCCGCCGTGCCAGGGCTCGATGACAACCCCCTTAGCTCGCGTCCCCGTCGGTGTGCGGTCCGCTGCCGGCGAGTCCATCGCCGACGATGAAAGCCTCGACCATCTTCCTCGCGTCGTCGTCGGAATGCTGGATCGGTGGGGATTTCATGAAGTAAGACGACGGCCCCTCGAGGGCCCCGCTCAGGCCGCGATCCAGCGCCAGCTTGGCGCAGCGCACGGCGTCGATCACAACCCCGGCCGAGTTGGGCGAGTCCCACACTTCGAGCTTTAGCTCGACGTTGAGCGGTACGTCCCCAAATGTGCGGCCCTCGAGTCGGATGTACGCCCACTTGCGGTCGTGGAGCCACGGCACGTAGTCGCTGGGGCCGATGTAGACGTTTTCATCGCCCATGTCGTAGTCGAGCTGGGAGGTGACAGAGTTGGTCTTGGAGATCTTTTTCGACTCCAGCCGCGACCGCTCGAGCATGTTGTAGAAGTCCATGTTGCCGCCGACGTTGAGCTGGCTCGTGCGCTCCAGGCGGACCCCTCGCTCGCGGAACAGGCGCGCCAGGACGCGGTGGACGATGGTGGCCCCAACCTGGCTCTTGATGTCATCGCCGACGATGGGCAGCCCGTGCTCCTCGAATCGCCGCTGCCAGTAGGACTCCCGCGCGATGAAGACGGGGATGCAGTTGACCATGGCGCAGTGGGCGTTCAGGATCTGCTCCACGTACCACTTGGTGGCTTGCTCGCTCCCAACCGGCAGGTAGTTGATGACGACGTCGGTCTCGGTGTCACGAAGGATCTTGACGATGTCCGAGGTTTCCCCCGGAGCCTTGGTGATGACCTTCGACAGGTACTCGCCGATCCCATCGTGCGTCATGCCGCGAGACACCGTCACACCGCATTTCGGGACGTCGGTGAATTTGTACGTGTTGTTGGGCTCGGTGAAGATCGCCTCGGAGAGATCCTTGCCGACCTTATCCGCGTCGACGTCGAATGCCGCGCTGAACTCGATGTCCGAAACGTGGTAGCCGCCGAGGTTGACGTGCATGAGGCCTGGAATGAACTGGTCTGGCTTCGCACCCCGGTAGTAGTGGACGCCTTGCACCAGGGATGACGCGCAGTTGCCGACGCCGATGATGGCGACTCGGATTTTTCCCAACCGGATGCTCCCCACGAGGACGACAAAGTGAGATCACGAGCGAACATCGGGCCCATCCTCGCGGGCTACAGGCTAAACGAACCCGCGCGCACCGGTCAAGGACATGCCGATACCCCCAAATTTGATAGAATTCGGCCGAATCGGCGTCGACGACGAGTGGAGTGGCACCATGCAGGATATCCGAGGCGAAGTGCGCGCGCTGAGCGAGCGCCTGTCCGACCTGCTGGTGCGTCTTTGACGAGCCTGGCAAGGTCCGGCGCATCGGCGAGCTTGAAGCGAAAGCGGCCGATCCCGCTCTTTGGGATGATCCCCAGCGTGCACAGGCGATCCTGAAGGAGCTGTCCGACCTCCAGACAGACCTCGAGCCGTGGCGCGCGTTGCGCGTGGACCTCGAAGAGGCCGAAGGCATGCTCGAGATGGCGATCGAAGAGGGCGCCGACGAGATCGCCGCGGAGGTCGCCGCGCAGATTCCGACGCTGCGCAATCGCCTCGATCGCCTCGAGTTTCAGCTCATTCTCTCCGGACCGTACGATCGCGCCAATGCCATCCTGGCCATCCACGCGGGAGCGGGTGGCACCGACGCCCAGGATTGGGCGGAGATTCTGCTGCGCATGTACCTCCGGTGGGCCGAACGCAACAAGTTCGCGTGTGAGATGTTCGACCTCTCGCCCGGCGAGGAGGCAGGGATCAAGAGCGCCACAATCGAAGTGAGCGGCTCGTATGCGTTCGGGTATCTGAAGTCCGAGCGCGGCGTCCATCGCCTCGTGCGTCAGTCCCCCTTCGACGCGGGACATCGCCGCCACACGTCGTTCGCCCTCGTGGAAGTCATGCCCGACGTGGGCGACAGCGCGGAGGTCGAGATCAACCCCGAGGACGTGAAGTTCGAGGCGTATCGCTCCGGCGGGCCGGGCGGGCAGAACGTCAACAAGGTGAGCACTGCGGTTCGTCTGACGCACGTTCCCACCGGCATCGTGGTGACGTGTCAGACAGAGCGGTCACAGCTGCAGAATCGCGAGACGGCCATGCGAATCCTGCGAGCCAAGCTCCTGGAGATGGAATCCGAACGCCGCGAGGCCGAGCGGCTCCAGCTCCGGGGCGAGCATGTCGAGGCGGGATGGGGCAACCAGATTCGGTCGTACGTCGTGCACCCATACAATCTGGTGAAGGATCTGCGGACCGGTTACGAATCCAGCGACCCGAATGCCGTCCTCAACGGCGAGCTGGACGGCTTCATCGACGCGTATCTTCGGTGGAGCGTCGATGGCGGCGTACTCCGTGCCACCTGACCTAAGCGCACTCCGGCCCGTGGTCGTCGACTACGGCGCGGGCAACCTCAGGAGCGTCGTTCGCGCATTCCGCGCGATTGGCGCTCAACCGTCGATCACGGACGATCCGGCGGCAGTCGCAGATGCGCACATCCTCGTGCTGCCCGGCGTGGGCGCGGCCGGTCAGATCATGGGAAGCCTCCAGCGCCTCGAGTTAGACGAGGCGATTTGCGCGTACATCCAGGCCGGGCGGCCGTACCTGGGCGTCTGCATGGGCATGCAGGTACTGATGGAACGGTCGGAGGAGGGGGGCGGCCAGGAGTGCCTGGGCATCTTCCCCGGATCCGTGGCGCGGCTGGAAACGAGCTTGAAGGTGCCCCACATGGGTTGGAACGTCGTGCACCAGGAGGCGCCACACCCCGTGTGGGAGGATGTTCCCGACGACAGCTACTTCTATTTCGTCCACTCGTACGCCGTGCGACCGACAGACGCGTCGGTCATTCTGGCGACGACTGATTACGATGGCGTGTTTCCGAGTGCCATCGGGCGGGCGAACGTTTTCGGCACCCAGTTCCACCCCGAGAAGAGCGGCAGACACGGGCTGCGGATTTACCGAAATTTTCTCCGTTGGGCGGCTCAATGGTGAGGTCGTTCGAGGTCATTCCGGCGATCGACATCCTCGATGGACGATGTGTCCGGTTGGCGCAGGGAGATTTTGCGCGCGCGTCGGTCTTTCGGGAGCGTCCGGAAGATGCGGCCGTGGAGTGGGAAGCCAGCGGCGCGACGACGATCCACGTTGTGGACCTGGACGGGGCCAAGGCGGGCGAACCGGCTAACCTGCAGACGCTCGCCGCGATTCGTCAAGCAACCCGGGCCACGATCCAGTTTGGCGGGGGGCTCCGGAACGACGACGCGATCGCGGCGGCGCTCGAAGCCGGCGCGGATCGGGTGGTCGTGGGCACCGCCCTCGTTACGGACCCGGAGTGGGTCGCGCGGCTCTGCCAGCGGCACGGCGAGCGAATCGTGGCCGGCATTGACGCCCGTGACGGCCGCGTCGCCGCGGCGGGCTGGCTCGCCACCAGCGCCTTGACGGTCGCGCAGGCGGTCGAACGGGCGCACAGCATCGGAATTCGATGGGCGCTCTTTACCGATATTGCTCGCGATGGGATGCTCGAGGGTCCAAACCTGGAGTCATTGAAGGGCGTCGTCGCGCAGGCGCCGTTCGATGTGATCGCGTCGGGCGGGGTGACGTCGATCGACGACCTCCTGGCCATTCGCGACACGGGTGCCGCCGCGGCAATCGTCGGACGCGCCCTCTATGCGGGACGGATCGATCTGCGGGCGGCTATTCTCGCGTGCGACGCCACGACGGCCGAGGTCCGCTCGTGCTGACGAAGCGCATCATTCCGTGTCTCGATGTGGATGGCGGCCGCGTGGTCAAGGGCGTCAGCTTCGTCGACCTCCGGGACGCCGGCGATCCGGTCGACCTCGCCGCCCTCTACGACGCGGAGGGAGCGGACGAGATCGTTTTTCTCGACATAACGGCATCGAGCGATGCCCGATCGACGATGGTGGATGTTGTGGAACGGACGGCCGACCGGGTGTTCATCCCATTCACGGTCGGCGGCGGGATTCGGTCCACGGAGGATGCGCGCCTGATGCTGCGCGCTGGCGCTGAGAAGGTGGCCATCAACAGCGCGGCTGTGGCCGACCCCTCGATCATCAGCGCAGCGGCGTGGGAGTTTGGAAGCCAGTGCGTCGTTCTGGCGATCGACGCCAAGCGGAGCGGTGAAACCTGGGAAGTGTATACGCATGGTGGGCGCAGGGCCACCGGAATCGACGCCATCGAGTGGGCGAAACGCGGCGTCGAGCGCGGCGCCGGCGAGATCTTGCTGACCAGCATGGACGCCGATGGCCAGCAGCGCGGGTACGATCTTGGGCTGACATCGCGCGTTGCAGGCGCGGTTCCTGTGCCGGTCATCGCCTCTGGGGGGGTTGGCACGCTCCAGCATCTGTACGAGGGGGTGACCGTCGGCCACGCGGACGCGCTCCTCGCCGCGTCGATCTTTCACTACGGGACGCTGCGCATCCGCGACGTGAAGGCCTACCTCGCCAGACGCGGTATACCCGTGCGACCGATCGACGACGTGAGTGAACCCAGATCCCCCACGGTCGCGGAGGCAAACTGATGACCGAGTCACCGCAAAGTTTCAAATTCGACGACAAGGGCCTCATTCCCGCGATCGTCCAGGACGCGACCACCCGCGACGTGCTGATGGTCGCGTACGTGAATCGCGAGGCACTGCAGAGGACGATCGCGACGGGCGACGCGTGGTTCTGGAGCCGCTCGCGCCAGGAGCTCTGGCACAAGGGCTCCACATCGGGAAACTACCAACGTGTGCGCCGACTGCGCCTCGACTGTGACGGGGACGCCATCATCATGGACGTTGATCCCGACGGCCCAGCGTGCCATACGGGCGAGCGGACGTGCTTCTTCCACACGGTCGACGCGACGGGCATTCATCGAGACGAAGCGGGAGAGGACGTCGCGGAGCCAACCGCCGGCGGACCTGAAAGCGGGGGCGCCACCGCGGCCATCGTCGAGGAGTTGGCGCAGGTGATTGCCGGGCGCCACGCGGAGATGCCCGAGGGCTCATATGTGGCGCAGCTCCTCCGAGCCGGCATCGATCGAGTAGCCAAGAAGGTCGGCGAGGAGGCCGCGGAAACGATCATTGCCGCCAAGAACGGCGCCCACGACGAGATCGTCTGGGAAGTAGCGGATCTGTGGTTCCACTCGCTGGTCCTGCTCGAGGCCTGTGGGGTGTCACTCGCCGACATATGGGCCGAGCTGGCGCGTCGGCGGCACTGACCGCGCGCTGCCCGAAACTGACCCACACCGAGGGGCCTGCCCTGAGCATCGCCGAAAAGCCTGAGCGCGAAGGATCGAATCGCGCCGCACGCCCATGGCCATCGCGACGCGCTGAGCCACGGTCCCGTCAGTCAAAGTCGTTATTGTGATCCGGTGATGGTATCGTTGGTGTATGACGGGACTTCCGATCAGGAGCGACGACATGCGGTTTCTTTCGACTGTCGCCAGCGTCGTCATGCTGGGATCAATGGCTCTTGCGCCGGTCGCGCTCGCGGACGATGGTGACCACGATCGCGACGACCGAGACTCACGCACGAATTTCACCGTCACCCTTACTGCGACGAGCGCGACTCCCGGCCAGCTCTACGCCGACGGGCTTGGCAATCGGTACTACCAGGGCGCGTCCTTCACGGGCCAGGTGAGCGGCTGGCCGTTTGACGGAACGTTTCGGTTGGATGCCGACATGTCATTTTCCGACGCCGCCAGTGGCGACCTCGACGGCTCCATCGTGCTGACCGATCGCTTCGGGAACACCGCGCACGGGAACATCGACAATGGGACCGTCAGCAATCCCACCGGCGTGATGACTATCGACGCCCGAATCCGCTTCGATGGCGGGACGGGCGCGTTCGACGGCGCCAACGGCCGTGCGCGCATCACCGGCTCGCTGCCACCGATCGCCCAGCCTGCCGCATTCAGTCCGTCGTATCTGCCGCAGTACCAGATGTACGCCCCTCCAGGGCCAGTGCTCGCCCAGGCCCCGTACGCGCCATATGCCGCGGCAGGAAGCAGCTTGACGCTGACCGGTCGGCTCAATCTCGCGGATCAGTCTGGATGGGACCCGCAGCGATTCTGGCAATCGCAGTCGTCACTGCGAACGGCGCTGAACGACTGGTACGCCAACCCGTCCGGTGGGGACCGACCGGGCAACGGCTGGGGGGACGACAATCATCGGCACTCCGGACCACCCGGTCGAAGCCATCATGACCACGATGACTGAACCGGGCCATTCCTGGCGGGGGATCGCGGCTGACGCGCCGCCAGCGTTAAACGGCCGCTGAGAGGGCGTCCTCGCCCAGCAGCTCGGGACGCTCCAACCGCAGCACTTCGTGGAGCGCAGCGGCCGCAACCTCAACCTGGCTCGCGTCCGGCTGCCGGGTCGTCAATCCCTGGAGCGCAAGGCCGGGCGCCATGATGGCCGCGACAATGGGCTGATTCAGATGCGACGACCCCCATTTGATCACCTCGTACGCGAGCCCGGCGATGACCGGGATCAGGGCGACGCGCGATCCGACGAGCACGATCCACGAGTCCGGGCGGCCAAGAGGCGCCAGGACGGCGATGGCGAGTAGCGCCACGATGAGGAGAAAATTCGTGCCGCAGCGCGGGTGGCGGATGCTGTAGGGCATGATGTCGCTGGTGAATAGGGGGGCGCCGGCCTCGAATGCGTTGATGGCCTTGTGCTCGGCGCCGTGGTACATGTAGACGCGCCGAATGTCCGGCATGAGCCCGATCGCCCAGACGTATCCGATGAGCATGGCCAGGCGGAGGATGCCCTCGGCCACGTTGACGGCGAGCGAGCCACCGATTCGCGCGTGGAAGAACGACGTCGCGACGACCGGGAGCACGAAGAACACGCCGACGCCGATGATCATGCCCAGCACCGCGGTCGACCACGCGATGGGCTTCCCGAGCTTCACATCCTCGTCGCCAACGGCAACATCGGCTGAGAACATCAGCGCCTGAATTCCGAGTCCGAGGCTGTCCCAGAGCATTACCGCGCCGCGAAGGAGCGGAATCCGCGCCATGACCCCCTGATACAGGCGGCGTGGAAGCTCAGTGGACTTGAGAATGATGGCGTCTGACGGCGCTCGGACTGCCACCGCCATGTAGCGCTGGCCGCGCATCATCACCCCCTCCATCACTGCCTGCCCACCATAGGACGGCAAGCGCAGAGGAGTCACGGAGCAGCATGCGAGAGAGCAGCCCAGCACGCGTCGGCCTGGGTAGAGCTAGCTGCCGACTGCGGCGGACGCTTCCTCGGACCGTGGAGCGCCGCCACGGCCACGGGCCGCGCGCCGCATGAAGCGCTCGACTTGGCCACCGGTGTCGACCAGCCGCTGATCGCCAGTGAAGAACGGGTGGCACTTGGAGCAGAGGTCGACGCGGAGGTTCGCTTTCGTCGATCGCGTCGTGAACGTATTGCCACACGCGCAATGAACGGTGGCCTCGACGTACTCTGGATGGATTCCTTGTTTCATGATGTCCCTTTCGGCGCGCCGCCGGTTGGTGGAAAGGCGGCTAGGCCTGTGCGTACACGCTCACGCGCTTGCGGTCCTGCGTCGCGTTCTCGAACTTGACCTGACCGTTGACGAGGGCGAAGAGGGTGTGGTCTCGCCCAACTCCGACGTTCACGCCCGGTCGCACCGGCGTTCCGCGCTGCCGAACGAGTATCGTGCCGGCTAGGACGACTTCGCCGTCCCCTCGCTTAATGCCCAGGCGCTTCCCGGCGCTGTCGCGTCCGTTACGCGAGCTGCCCATGCCTTTCTTGTGTGCCATACGTGTCTCCTTCGTGCCCGCAGCGGCGCTTCAGGCGCCATATGGGGTGAGCTTAGCTCGACAGGATGTCCGCGATTCGCAGGCGGGTGTATGCCTGCCGGTGGCCGGTTCGCCGTCGATAGTTCGACTTGGCCTTGTACTTGAAGACGACGACCTTCTTGCCTCGGTCGTGTTCGACGACGTGGGCTGTGACCTTGGCGCCCCCGATAAACGGGTTTCCCACGCGGACGCTACCCTCATCGCCGATCATGAGGACACGATCGAGCTCCACGGTCGCACCCGGCTCCGATGGAAGCCGCTCAACGTTGATGGCGACGCCGGGCGCCACTTTGTACTGCTTGCCGCCCGTTTCGACGATGGCGAACATGTCAACTCACAGACTGGGCTCCGACGAATCGGAGCCCGACGCAACGTTAGGTGGAAGGATTATATCGTATCGGACGGGGGCGCGAGCGAGGGAAGGTCGTCGAGGGATCGCAGCCCGAGTACCGTAAGAAACTCGGGTGTGGTTTCAAAAAGCGTCGGACGGCCCGGTGAGTCGGCGTGGCCCGCCTCGGCGATCAATCCGTGCTGCAGGAGGGTCGCGATGGGGCCATCGCTGTTGACGCCGCGCGCCTCCGCGATCTGGGCCCGGGTCGTCGGCTGGCTGTAGGCAATGACGGCCAGCGTCTCGAGCGACGCGCCGGAGAGCCGGACCGCGCCGGGCGTCTGCACGAATCGCCGGACCGCGTCGGCCACGTCGGGATGGCTCACCAACCGCAGGAGATCGCCGTGCTCCTGAACCATCAGTCCGGGGATCGCTGTTTCACGCGCCGCCTGAAGAACGCGGTTGAGCTGGGCCCGCGAAAGATCGAGGGCTCGCTGCACGGCCGATCGGTCGGCGCCTTCCCCAGCGATGAAGAGAATTGCAACGAGCTGCGCGACGAGCTGACTGAACTCCGGATTCGATTCGGTCAAGGCTGCGTCCACCTCCCAAGTCCTCTCGACCATGACCTGTGCGCGCTAGGCGCTCGCGTCCTGGCCTTGCCGCCTCGATCGTCCCGCGAACACCCAGAGGAGCACCATCGTCAGAGCGGTCAGGGCAGTCGCCGCTGCGCCCCATCGCACCGACGCTGGTTCGTACGTAAGGGTAACGCGCTCTGCGCCGGGCGGAACATAGACGGCCTTGAAGTCGACGTCGGCTCGATACAGGGGTGTCGGGCGCCCATCCACCTCCGCGTTCCACCCGGGGAACCATGCGTCATCGACAACCAGAAATCCGCCGCCCCCTCCCTCGGCACGCTCGAACTCAAGCCGCTCCGGTCGGCCCGAACGACGCCGAAACGTGGCCGTTCCCTGGCCACGGCCGGATCCGATCGCAGCGGGCGGATTGCCGGTCTCCGGCGCCAGGTAGACGATCCGGTCCAAGTCGCCTGATGGGGCAGCGCTCAGCCGTCGAAGCGCGTCGTCGTCGGAAGCCACCTCGGCATCGGGCACCAGCGGGATGGCCGACCTCCTGTCAACGGGCTCATAGACCTTCAGGATGGGGAAGGTGATGCGGTTCAACCCGGCGTCCAGCACGAGCTGGTCCTGGGTTCCGTCGGCTCTGATCAGCGTCGCTGCTCGGACGCTCCACGCGCCGCTACCGGTCCACTCGAGCTGGATGGACCGCACGGGGCTCGCGGGATTCAGCGGGATTCGCACTGCTGTGTCTCTGCGTCCGCCGCGGCTCAGTCCCGCGGTGGGCTGGGGCGCGCTGTCCGGACCGGGCGCCGTTGCTGGGAAGACCCGTTCGCCCACGCGCAATGGGACGTCTTCCCGCAGCCCATCGCTGTGGGTCACGACCATTCGTCCCTCGCCGGGCCGGTCGCTCTGGCCGTCGATGCTGCCGAGGATGCTGATGCCCTGGGCCACGGATGGCGTGGCGAGATCGACGCGAAGCGATTGGCCGTCGCCCAGTGCCCGCGCCGTGGCGACGTCGAAGTGCACTCCGGCCACATCGACGTCGAACGCACCGTTGGCAATGACGGCGCGGACGTCGAAGAGCTTTAGGAGTCGCGCCTCCGGGACGGCGATAAGGCGCGTCCGAACCACGCCGTCCGCGCGAAGCTCATCGGCGGGCGCCAGGAGGGAAGCGACCTGCAGGAAGCGTCGCAAGGGCAGCACGCCGCCGTCGTACCCGTCGAGGGTGGAGAGGCCGTAGCGCAGCGGCACATTGGGCGACATGACTTCGTCCAGCTTCAAAGCCGAGGTGAAAGCGAACACGGCGCCGGGGGCGAGGCCGGGATACCGCTGGAGGAGCTGATCCTCGTCTTCCAAGCGGTACTCCGTCGGCGCCACGCTGAGGATGCGCTCCCCCGCGTGTCGCTCGGCGAGATACGTCGGTACCGCGCGGTGGCTGTCCATGACCATTGCCGGGGCCGGATAGCGCTGCGGCAAGTCCATAGCCGCCCACATCAGCTCGCCCAGCAGGACGGCCGTAAGAAGAACTCCGATGATCGCGCTGGGCCACCGCCGGGCGATCCACGCTCCCGCTACGGGGATCGCGAGGGCACCAACCCACAGGGCGGCGATCCGCCCATGCACCGCGGCGATCGATGGCGTCGCGACCATGGCCGCCAGGGCGAGAAACGCACCCAGGAGCGCGACGCGCCAGCGAAACCCGTGGGTTGGGCTGGGCATTCCCTCTACCGACGCGGGCGATGGTTGCCGCAGGGCCCAGTCGGCGCCGAGCGCCGCAAGCCCCGCGGCGCCGAAGGTATAGACAAAGAGCCAGCGCGACGGGACCCGGAACAGAGCGAGACCGGGCACGTGGTGCAGAAGCGGAACGTAGAGCGGATTCGCGCCGCCCAGCGCGAGGAAGAGGCCAAATGCTGCGAGGCCCGCCGCGCATATTGTTGGCCGCCAACGCCCGAAAAGAAGCGCCAGGGCTGCGAAGCTCAGGCCGACTCCCCCAATGTATCCGAGCTCCTCGCTGGGTAGGTTGAACCAGTACCCGGGCATCAAACTGCGGACAAGGGACGGCGGAGGCAGCGAGAAGGAGACCGCCTCGGCGTCCGTCATTCCACCTCCGCGGATCGACGCCGCGGACAGCTCCGCGGTGGGGAGGAGCTGGATTGCCGCCAGGCCGAAGCCGAGGACGACGACGACGGCTCCGACCCAAATGCTGGCGCCTAGCGTCCGGGGAGACCAGTGGTCGGGTCCGGCCCCGCCGAGCGCGCGAGTGCTCGATCCTGGCGCCGCACCGATCGTGCCACGCCAGAGCAGCAGGAGCGCGACGACCCAGACGGTCATGTAGCTCTCCTGGGCGTGGCCCGCGAGGAGCTGGATTGCAAGGGCGACGGCGCCGCCGAGTGCCCATCGCGGATCGCGGGTCCGGGCCGCGCGGTCCGCGCACAGGGCGATAGCCGGCAGCCAGGCGCTCGCGCTCATCTGATTGATGTGTCCAACTTGGCTGGAGAGGAATCCGCCGAATGCGAAACCCGCGGCGCCGATGAACGCCGCCACGCGCCGCACGCCCCACGCGCTGCGCGCGAATGCGTAGGTGAAGACTCCGGCCAGAAAGACGTGGACGATGATGGACAGCGAGTACGCGTAGGCGAGGGGCAGGAGGTAGAAGAGGGCCGTTCCCGGGTAGAGCATCGAGGTTTGCGGATTGGCAAAAAACGGTGCGCCCAGGAAGGTATCCGGGTTCCAGAGTGGCCAGCGGCCCTCGCGCACCGCTCGTGCCGCGTACGCCCGGAGCGGGTAGAAGTAGGTCCACGCGTCATAGTCCGCGAGCACCCAACTGGGCGAAAGCAGCTCGCGGTATGCGAGTAGCGTCGCGGCGAGTAGCGCCCCGATCGGGCCGAGGCGTCGCGCTATGGAAGGAATCGACAACGGATCAGAGTGATCAGCACGACGAGGCCGTCGCGCCACGAGATCTTTTTCCCTTCCTCGTACTCGCGACCGGCGTACGAGATGGGCACCTCATAGATCCGATTGCCGGTCCGCAAGATCCGGGCGGTGATTTCCGGGTCGAATCCCCAGCGGGGCGAGCGAAGCTGAATCTGCTGCGCGATGTCCGCGGTCATGACCTTGTAGCAGGTCTCCATGTCGGTGAGCGTGGTGTCGTACAGGACGTTGGTGACGAGGGTGAGAAGCTTGTTGCCGAGGCTGTGCCAGAAGTACATGGCCCGATGCTCGCCGAGGAACCGCGAGCCATACACAACCTTGGCGCGACCCGTGAGGATTGGTCGAAGAAGGAGAGGGTAGTCGGCGGGGTCGTACTCCAGGTCCGCATCCTGGACGAGCAGAATGTCGCCGGTTGCCTCCTGAAGGGCGCGCTGGACTGCGGCGCCCTTGCCCGCATTCTTTGGCTGAAAGGCCGCCCGCACCAGCCCGTCATCTGCCAGCTTCTGCAGGATCTCCCGGCTTCCATCGGTCGATCCATCGTCGACGACGATGATCTCGGTCTCGAGACCGGTGTCGACCGCACGCACCTGCTGCACGATCGTCGCGAGCGTCCCGCGCTCGTTGTAGCAGGGGATGAGGACCGAGAGCTTCCGGTACTGCGGCTGAGTGATGGAGACTCCACGCGGGACTAATCGTCCGGCAGCACGCGCCACGAGCGACCGTCGTCCGACGGCTCAATGATGCCCTGCTCGTCGAGCAGGTCCAAGAGGCGCGCAGCCCGAGGATAGCCGATCCCGAGGCGACGCTGCAGTAGGGAAGCCGAGACGCGCTGGGTCTCGTGCGCCAGGGCGACGGCGCGGTCAAAAAGATCATCATTGGCTGGCTCCGGTGCCTGGCCCAGCGTATCCACGTCCTCGAGGTCATGATCGTCGTATTGCGGCGCACCCAGACGGCGCCAGTATTCCACCAGCGCCTCGATCTCCTGATCGGACACGTAGGTTCCTTGAACGCGAATGGGCTTGCTGGCGTCGGGCGGCTGATAGAGCATGTCGCCTCGGCCCAGGAGTCGCTCCGCGCCGACAGTGTCCAGAATCACGCGCGAGTCCACCTGCGATGTGACAGCGAACGCGATACGGGTTGGGAAGTTCGCTTTGATCAGACCGGTGAGCACATCGACGGAGGGTCGCTGCGTCGCGATGATCAGGTGGATGCCCGTCGCCCGGGCTAGCTGTGCGAGCCGGCATATCGCCCGCTCCGCCTCTTCGGGGGCCGTCATCATCAGATCTGCCAGCTCGTCGACGATGAGCACGAGGTACGGCAGGGGTCGCAGGTCGGCGGCGTTCGGCGACCCGCCATCTCCCGCTGCCTTGGCTCCCTGCGCGCGCGCCTGGATGCCG
>DASRDP010000080.1 GCA_035652535.1 Chloroflexota bacterium | reverse complement strand
GGTCGGCCCGCCGTTCCAGAAGCGCCATGGCCTGCGGCACGGCGCAATGAGCGTGGACGTCGACGGTCTTGACCCGGCGCCCGGCCACGACCACTTCGCGTCGCCGCGCCTGGCTTTGGGTAGACGCTGCCTGGGCCCCGTCGCAGTCGACGAACGCGATGGCTGGGTCGTTCGGGCGGCTGCCCGCCTGTCTCGGTTCCGCTTCGCTCATCAGATACCCCCGCCCACCGTATCGCGGTGATGGTACACCGAGGGTATCCTTCGACAAGTCGTCATGTTTGGGGTTGCCACATGAATGGTGACGCGGACGCGGCGCGCCGCGTCGTCGTTCCCCGCTTCCTGCTGCGGTTCTCCTGTATCGGCGCGGCATGCGAGGACAACTGCTGCGCAGCAGGCTGGGAGGTCGCCGTGGACGAGGCGACCTACACGCGATACCAGTCCCTCGATCACCCGTTGGGCCCCGCGCTGCGAGAGAAGGTCGTCAAAAAGCCGGGCGTCTTCGCCACGCGACAGGACTTCGCACGGATTGCGCTAGACGAGCGCCGCGCGTGCCCATTCTTTACCCCGGAGCGCCTGTGCGGCGTCCAGCTCGCGCTCGGGCCGAGCCTCCTCTCCAACGTATGCCGCACGTACCCACGCCGCACGGTGACCATCGACGGCGCCATTGAGACCGGCGCGAGCCTCTCGTGTCCGGAGGTGGCGCGCCTCGCCCTCCTTGACCCAGGGGCGATGGACCGCCTCGCCGTGATGGGGACAGATGCGCCATGGAGCCCCTCGATCGCGGAAATTGCCACCGCCGAGCTTTCCGCCGATGACCCGCGCCGCATGATCGCCGCCGTGCGAGCGGGCTGTCTGCGTCTGGCCGAGCGGCAGGACGCCTCCGTCGACGCGCGCCTGCTCGCGATGGGGCTGGCCTTTCGACGGATCGCGACCGCGCGGGGTGAGACCGACGGCAACGTCGAGGCGGCTTTCGCCCGATACGACGACGAGCTGCTCAGGATCGAATCCGAGCTGGAGCGCCTACCCGCGGAGCCGACGGTGCAAATCGAGCTGCTGCGGGAGCTGATCATCGACCGCATGCGCATGGTTGGAGCCGCGACGGGCAGCTCGCGCTTTCGGCGCGCGGTCGACCGAATGGGGATCGCGCTCCGGATCGGAGACGGCCGCGCCGCCGACGACGAGACCCTCACGCGCTACCGCGCGGCGCTCCGCGACGTCTACGAGCCCTTTATTCGGTCCCGCCCGCACATCCTCCACAACTACCTGCTGAGCCAGCTGCACGCAAGCCCGTTTCCGTTCAGCGACGGGCGCTCACCCTTGGCCGATCTGGCGCTTGCCGTGGCCCGATATGCTCTCCTGCAGCTCCTCCTCGTCGGCGTGGGAGCCTTCGAGGGACGGATGACGGAGGAGCTTTTCGTGGAGGTGGTCCAGCCATTCGAGCGGGCCGTCGGACACGATCCGCGCTACTTGCGCCACGTCCTCGACGTCCTTACGCGAAGTCGCGCGATCACCCTTCCCTCCATCGCGGGAATGCTTGCAACCATGCGATGCGCTGCCGGCCACGCTGGACGGCGAGTCTCCGTCCGTTTGGTACGGGGTTCCGGGGAGCGCGCCATCGAGCCGGAGCTGGCGCTACTCCGCCGCGCGACGCGAGCGCGATCCCGCACGCTCCTGCGGCATCTCGCCAGCGATCGTGCGCCGCTGCTGCGCGGGCTGATCGACGCGCTTCCGCCTGAACGCGCCGCCGGCGACGCTGGGGCGGACAGCGCGCACCAGCCTCTTTCGTCGATGAGGGAGAGCATTCGGACCCTGGCCGGGGAGCTGGCGGCCAGCATCGACGAGATGAATCGATGCGCCGAGCTGATCGATTCGATCGTCGACGGGCGTCCTGAGAAGGTTGAGGCGTGCCTGGATCTGGCGGCGGACGTTCGCGCGTTCGTGACTGACGCCCACGCTGCGCGCGATCGGGCGGGAATCGTAGAGGATTTCCTCGCCGAATTCGAGGCGCCCGAGTCAGTCCTCGACTATCTCACGGTCATGACAGAACAGGTGCTCCCGCTCGTGGCGGCCACGACCGAGTTGGCGCAGCGTCGGCGCTCGTTGGAGGCGAGGTACGATGCTCTGGTTCAAGGCCCTCTTCCGGGGGGCGATTTTGACTCGCCACGTATCTGAGCGATGGTACGGGAAGAAGGGTCCCGCGGGCGAGGCACTTCCAGTCTGCCAGAGCGCTCGCGGCAGAGGCATTGCGAAGCGATGCGCGCTATACTCGAGGGGCCATGCCGATTTATGAATTCCGGTGCGACGCGTGCGGCGCGCGCATTTCGAAGTTCGTCCGCTCAATCGGGGGAGAGGCTTCAGCGGTCTGCGACCGCTGCGGAAGCGCCGATCTCCGGAGATTGGTCTCGCGGGTCGCAGTGATCCGTGCCCCGCTCGACCCGAGCACCATCAACAAGAACGAGCTGCTGGACGGCGTCGAATACACCAACCCGGCGTCAATGGCGTCGTTTTTCCGTCGGATGCAGGACACCTTCCACGACGAGCCGAACGAGCACATGGACGAGATCATAGGCCGGCTCGACCACGGCGATCCAGTAGAGCGGGCCCTGGATCTCCACATGCACGCCCACGATGAGGCAAGCTCTGCCGAGACCCATAGCACGGAGGAATAACCGGTCGCGTGAATGCGCAGGAGGGGGGCGAAATCGCCCCCCTCCTGCGAACCCCAGCTACCGGACAGCGATCACCGCGCGCCGACAGCCGCCCCCGCCCGAGAGAAGGCCGGGAAGACCCGCGCCGGGTTCTTGTTGATAATCGTGACCTTGTCGGCTTCTGAAAGGAAGTCGAGCGAGTCGAGGACTGGCAGCAGGTCGTCAGAGGTGTGACCCACCGCGACTTTGCTGGGATGGTCGCTCTCCTGGCGAACCGCACCACCCGAGCCCGGCGCCTCCGTGCCGAAGCAGATGTTGTTCACGCCCCACTGCTTGATGGTGAGCGCGAGATAGTCCACGTCGTACACGCAGGTGTCGAAGAAGAGGTTGTTGCTCACGTCCTTGCCCCGCGGGATGCGGTGGTTGGACGACGAGATGAAGCGGTCGAGCGCGCCGCCGCCATGCGCGATGCAGATGCGGAGGTTCGGGAAGCGCTCGAACTGGTCGCCAAAGGCCAGGATCCGTGTCGCCAGAAAGGTCTCGATCACAAACCCGAGCTGGTAGTTGCCGGGAATGTGGGCGATGCGCGGATCGAGGCAGTTGGTACCGTGGATGAATACCGGAACGTCGTACTCTTGGCACTTGGCGTAGATCGGGTCCCAGTATCTCGTGTTCATGCCCGGGGAGTTGTGGCGCCCATCGGGATCCGGGCTCAGGTACGTGCCGACAAACCCGTACTCCTTGACGCACTTCTCGAACTCGGGCACGCAGTTGCTCAGATCCGGCGCCTCGGCGATCTGGGGCAACATCGTCGTCCCCAGAAAGCGATCCGGGAAGTTCTGAACCTGCCGGTGAATGGTGTCGTTGGTGAACTCGCACCAGCGCGGGAGCAGATGGCGAGGCATCCACCCCATCATCGTAAATGGACGCGGCCCGAGGATCTGCACGTCGATGTTGCGCTCGTCCATGTAGTTGACGTGGTGCTGGTTGGCCTGCTTGAACGCCTCGTCGCTCAGTGGATCTGGGCCTCGCGCGAACGGGCCCTCGGCGCCTCCGCTCGGACGCGCATTGCGCAGGGGGCTTGGTCCGACGTAGCCCGAGGTGAACCCGCTCATGATCCAATTCCGCGCTCCAGGTGGCGCCGACACGTGGCCATGAACGTCGAACACCTTGGTTCCTTTGAACATCTGCGACCTCCCTTCTCCGTCCTGTCGCTCGCCGGCGGAAAGCCTTTTGAGCACAAATAGGCTAGTGCGCCGGAGCGCCCGTGTCAACTCGCTGACCAGCCGACCGGCGACGCTCGCTGACCGGCAACACCGTCGGCCGCTGATCCGCCGCCCCACACCGCGACGCACGCCGAACGAAGGGTCGTTGGACTGCCCGGGGACGACCCCGCTGGCTGGGGATCGCCAATAGGCGGCGGCGCGTCCCGATCGGACGGCGTCAGTACAGGACGGACGGGAGCCAGGTCGCGTCGGGCGGATCGTAGGGCCCAAGCGTCATCATGTTCATGACCTCGAGCGTCCGGCACCCGGATTGGAGCAGTCGACGATAGAGGCCGCTCTGGCTCAACGGACAGAAGAAGCGCGAGTCCCCCGCCGACGATCGGCGTGCCGCGTCACCGACCAGCGCCACGGCGTCCTCTTCCGTTTCCGCCACGCCGTGGCCAAAAAGACCGGGCGTGAAGTAACCGACGATCCGGTCGCGTCGTTCGCGAACGAGCGTGCCAAAGCCGAGCTCGATCGTCAGTCCGACCTCGTGCCGCCGCCCCACCTTGTAGATCTTTCGACCGAGAGCCTCAATCGAATCGAGATCATCCGCACATGCCTGGCGTACGCTCACATCGGGGTGGTCCGCCGGCCTCGCTTCCAGGACCGCGGCGGCGTCTCGAACCTGGAAGCCAAGCGAGGCATAGAGGGAGAGCGAGGCCATGTTAAAGGCCTCCTGGAACAAGCGCACGCGAGCGATGTTGTGCGCGGTGGCGTATTGCATGACATCTTCCATGAGGGCTCGACCGATGCCCCTCCCCTGATGGGGCACCTCTACCGTGATGGGGCCAATCCCTGCGACCTCGTCCATGATCGAAAGAAAATTCGATCCGACCAGGTCACCGTCGAGCAGGGCGGCGACCCCATAGAACTCGCTCCGCTCGATCATCAGCGACAGAAGCCCGCGTGCGATCCCTGCGCTCGCGAACGATGTTCTGAATCCATGGGCATCCGACACATCCTTGAAGGCTTCGTAGCAGATTCGACCCAGCTCGTTTGCATGAACCGGTGCCGCGGGCACGAGATCTAGGTGCACGGGTACTTCCTCCACTTTCCCTTTGCGACGGTTTCACAAGCTCGTCGGGCAGATCACTCCCCTTTGGGGGACTCCGCGAGACCGACGAATCCGCTCGAATCCGGGACGAGCGACTCCAGCAGATCGGCACCCCGGGTCGCTGAGTTCTGCCGACGAATATCTGCCGCGAGCTCTCGGGCGGCTCGGCGATACGAGCGCACGCTCAAAAGCTCCTCGGCGGCTTCGCGAATCTGGCTTGGGTCTGCATCCAGGGGCAGCGCTCGACCGGCGTCAAGCTCAACGACCCGTTCCGCCACCATGCGCTGATCGCCAAACATGGGAAGCATGAGCACCGGCACCCCATGGGCAAGGGCGGCCAGCGTCGTTCCATGACCCCCGTGGGTCACCACAAGGGAGACGCTGGGCAGGACTTCGTGGTGGGGAATGAACGCTGCCAGCTCGGCCTTCGCGGACAGTCTGAGGTCATCTGGCTTGACGTCGGCCGCCGTAACAAGCACGCGCATGTCGAGAGGCGACAGACCGTCCACAATGCGCTGCAGGGTCTCGACCTTCGCCCGGTGATAGAAGGTCGTGAGGCTGACGAGGGCCAGCGCGTCCGCCCTTTTCGTTGCCCTCGATGGCGCCAGCGCCCGTGCATCGGATGCCTCTTCAAAAAGCGGTCCGACGAAATGCAGGTCTGTCAGCGGCTCCGTCCGCGGGTCAAAACAGCGAAGAGCTGCCACGATGACCAGGCCCGCTCGTTGCCAGGCCTCGTCAATCGTCTCCACTGCGGGAAGG
Organism: Chloroflexota bacterium; assembly: GCA_035652535.1. Lineage (NCBI taxonomy): Bacteria > Bacillati > Chloroflexota > Chloroflexota bacterium. The sequence goes on along the minus strand of DASRDP010000080.1, from coordinate 59,246 downwards.
CCGAACTTCGCACGAAGCGCATTCACAGTGGGGAGCCTCGTGGGCCAGTGCGGGCCGTGGGTGAAATAGTGGGGAATCGTGTGCACGAGTACAGCGGAGCGCAGGTTGCTGACCTCCGCCGCGATGAGGCCCCCAACCAGCATGTTGTCGATCACGACCACATCGGGCTGCGCGACATCGATTTGGGCACGCACATCGTCCACAATTGCCGGCTGATACGTAACCTCATCCGAGAGCCTCGGTTGGAGGGGGAGCGGCGCGCGGGCCTCCCAGAACGGGCTCCCTGCAAATGCCGCGGAGACAAATCCCGCCCGACGGATGCGCGCGCGCTGGGCCTCGTGGCCGAGGAACGCGATCGAATGGCCGCGCTGCGCGAGGACTCGCGCCAGCGCAAGAGCGGGTCCGAGGTTGCCGCCGCCGTCCCACGTGACGAACAGATACCGCTGGGATCTTCGCATCATCCTCCCTGCTCCCCAAACAGCGCGCGAAGCAAACGCTGTACGACGAACTCCGCTTCGAGTCGAGTCAGCCCCATGTCTCGCCGGAGCAGCTTCCATGTGTACACATCGGTGGAGACGATCAGCGCTCGCAGGACCTCGTCTCGATTTGATGGATCGCAGCGTGCGAGGTACGGTTCGAACGCACGGATGACCCAGTCCCTGTGTGCAGACCTCCCGAGCGCGAGAGGCACCCGAAATGCGGCTACGCGCTCCTCCTGCGCCAGAGCACGAATGACGGAATCGCCAATCTCCTCGTAGTGGTCGAAGAGCCCCGATACCGCGGCCACGATGTCACCCGGTGGCGTGTCTCCACGTTTCGAAACCGCCCGTTCGTTGGCCGCGTGGAAGGCCACCTCCAGCAACCGGGCACGACTGCCGAACCTCCGGATGATCGTTTGCACCGTCACGCAAGCCCGCCTGGCAACAGCGTCGAGGGTCACGGCATCCACGAAACCCTCGAGGAGGAGCTGGGCCGCGGCCTCCAGTATCCGGTCGTAGGTGGCCTGGGACGACGCGGCGCGCGCCGACATCCGATACGCCCGTCGATTATTTCGAATTAGTCTCTCCTTAAATGAATTTTTCGTGTGAGTCTAGACTAAAAGGAAATTCCCGTCAAGGGCGCATGTGGGCGAACGGATTGCACGATCACTCCGGGGCCCGCGAATCCCTCGGAATGCGCCAGTGCCGTGTGATACGATCCAACACCGCTGATCAGTGACTCGGGAGGTCGTGATGTTGACGGCGGAAGAGAACGAGCGCCTGACGCGAATCGGGCCCGGTACACCATGCGGCGAGCTATTCCGCCGTTACTGGCAGCCGGTGGCGATGCTGTCAGAGCTTTCGGATGCGAGCCCCACGAAGCACGTGCGAGTTCTCGGCGAGGACCTCGTCCTGTTTCGCGACCGGTGCGGCCGTGTCGGGCTGCTGGCCGACCATTGCGCCCACCGGGGCGCATCCCTCCTCTATGGCCGCGTCGAAGAGCGCGGCATCGCGTGCGCGTACCACGGCTGGCTCTACGATATCGCGGGCAATTGCCTCGAGACCCCCGCTGAGCCGGCCGACAGCCGGTTTCACCTCACGGTCAAGCAGCGAGCGTATCCGGTCCGCGCACAGTATGGTCTCTTCTGGGCATATATGGGCCCGGCGCCCGCGCCCTCGCTGATGAAGTGGGACCTCGGCGAGGCAGGCCCGCTCACAATCTCCGGTCCACAGTATTTCGACTGCAACTGGCTGCAAGGGATGGAGAACCACATGGACCAGTCCCACGTGTTCATCCTGCACCAGGAATCGGCATCGAGGGGAATCGAGGGGCTCAACACGGCACGAGGACGGATCGACTTTCTTGATGGGCTGGAGTACCGGGAGGTCCCCTTCGGGATCAAGCGCAAGCAGGTGCACAAGAGCGGCTACGTCGACACCGACCTCATGATCTTTCCTAACATCCAGCGGACGTATGACCACATCGGCATTCGGGTTCCCATCGACGATACGCACATGCTGCGCTACACGGTCCACGTCGATCTGAAGCTGCACGCACCCCTCGACGGAGAGCCGGTCGGCGATGGCGATAAGACCATTCGCTTCCAGCCAGGTTGGCCGCGCAGTAAGACGCCGACCGATGCGATCCATCCCGTCGCCCGATACGCCATGAACGGCGTGCAGCCGCAAGATCTCATGGCGCTGGAAACCCAGGGCCCAATCGCCGACCGAGTAACCGAGCGACTGGCGACGTCGGATCGCGGCATCGTACTCTACCGCGAGATTCTGAAGCGTGAGATCGACAAGGTCGCGCGCGGCCTCGACCCTATCGGGATCGTTCGAGACCCGGACCCCGCTCCGATCGACACGGACCTCCAGACCTGGCTCGAGATGACCCGCCGCTTCCCACCACAGCGCACCCGCGCGCCGCAGCCGGCGAGCCGGTGAGGGCGGCCGGTAGCTTGCGGAGCCATTCGCCTCGGCTCGGCGTCTGGCTCCTGCTCGGCGCGATTCTGTGTTCGTGCGCGGGACGGCAATCATCCGCTCCTGCGTCTTCGGTAACCGCGGACGCCAAGTCCCCGAAGCGGGTGACCCTCGCCATGCGCGGTCAGCCCACCGGCTTCTATTACAAGCTGGGCGGCACCACGGCCGGAGCCGATGGACTTCAAGACCTCGTGCTCGTCGGCCTGGCCACCACCAGCGATCAGGGAGACCTCCGCCCCGTCCTCGCAGAGGCCGTGCCCAGCCTGGAGAATGGCAACTGGAAGCTCTCACCCGACGGTGGGATGGAGACGACGTGGACCATTCGCCCCAATGCGCGCTGGCATGACGGCGCGCCATTCACCGCGCAAGACCTCGCGTTCACGGTGCAGCTTGCGACCGATCGGGACCTTCCGCTGCGGGACAGCATCATGCCGTTCCTCGAGCGGGGCGAGGCCCGCGACGAGCACACCTTCGTCGCCCACTGGAAGAGGACGTTCATCTGGGCGGATCGGCTCTTCTCCACGGCGGGCAGTGGCGTCACGAGCGGGCAGATTCTCCCGCTCCCGCGCCACCTGCTGGAGGGCCCCTACACGGAAAATAAGGAAACCTTTCTCGGGCTTCCGTACTGGAGCGACGAGTTCGTGGGGACGGGACCGTTCGTCGTACGCGAGCTGGACCCCGACAGCCACGCCGTCGTCGCCGCGAACGACCAGTTCGCGCTGGGCCGGCCCAAGATCGACGAAATAGAGGTGAAGTTCATCCCGGACTCCAATACGTTGGTGGCGAACGTGCTCGCCGGCGTCGTCGACCTCACGCTGAGCCGGACGGTGTCCCTGGAACAGGGCGCCGACGCCGCGCGGCGCGCGCCCGTGCGGATGGAAGCGACGCCGTTCAACCTCCAGCGCCTCTATCCACAGTTCATTGATCCGCAGCCCGCCGTGACCGGAGATGTGCGCTTTCGCCAGGCGGCACTACTGGCCATCGATCGGCAGGAGCTGATCGATACCCTGGAGAACGGCCTGACGCAGGTGCCCGACAGCATCCTGCCTCCGGGCGACACCCTGCACCGTGAGGCCGAGGTTGGCGTCGCGCAGTATCCCTACGATCCCGCGCGCGCCGCCCAGCTCCTCGCCGATCTCGGCTACACGCGTGCCGCCGACGGCGCCCTCCGAAGCGCGTCCGGCGAGCGCCTGGGCAGTGTGGAAATCCAGAGCCAGCCCGGTGACGACAACCAGGCCAAGGTGCTGCTGGCCATCGCGGATTACTGGCAGCGCGTCGGTGTGTCGGTGGATCCTGTGACCCAGCCGCCGCGACAGGACGCGGCGATCAGCGCGACGCGCCGCGGCTTCTGGTTTCGGGGTGGGCCGAACGCGCTCCTCGTGCTTCCCACGTTCGTCAGCACTGAGATTCCCCGCCAGGAAAACGGGTACACGGGAGCCAACGTCGCGCGATACGCCAGCTCGGAGTATGATGCGCTGTTCACCCGATTCTTTTCCGCGATCCCCGATCCCGAGCGCATGCGGAGTCTCAACCTTCTCCTTCGACACGTAACCGAGAATCTTCCGCTCATCCCCCTTTACTATCGTGTCGAAGCGAGGATCATCTCGAATCGTTTGATCCACGTGGCCCCGCGCGCGCTGGAATCCGGCCCCGCATGGGACGCACATCGATGGGAGGTGCAAGACCAGTGACACAATCGACGGAGGTTGAGACCAACGGTCGAGGTCGCCGCCGCTCGCTGACTGCCTACGAGCGATGGGCCGCCGAGCAGGGCATCCCCACGGTTGGCGGGTTCTACGCGCATCTGAACCAGCTTCGCCTCGAGCCGTGGGAGCGCGTTGGCGGGAACGCCACGTTCGTCCGTCTTTCCGGGGCAGAAGAGGGATACACCGACGGGCAGGTCGTCGAGATCCCGCCTGGCAGGCAACTGAAGCCACAGCGGCACCTGTACGAAGCGACCGTCTACATCCTCGCCGGACGCGGCGCCACGACGGTCTGGTACGACGAGGCGAAGAAGCAGACGTTCGAGTGGAGACAGCACAGCCTCTTCGCGATCCCGCCCAATGCCTGGTACCAGCACTTCAATCTCTCCGGGGATGAGACGGCTCGCTATTACGCGGTGACGGATGCGCCGCTGGTCATGGACCTCTTCCACAACTTGGACTTCATCTTCAACAACGATTTCCGTTTCACCGACCGCTTCGTCGCGGCTGACGGCCACTTCAACGGGACCGGACACTTCCTCGAGGAGGGTCAGCCCGGCGCCGGCTCCTGGGAGACCAACTACGTCGCCGACCTCTCACGATTCGAGCTGCTCGAGGCCCCCGGCCGGGGCGCCGGTGGTCGAAACGTGCTGTTTGAGATCGGAAACTCGACCCTCGTCGCCCACGTCTCGGAGTTCCCCGTCGGGACCTACAAGAAGGCCCATCGCCACGGTGCAGGCGCCAGCGTGATTATCCTGACTGGCACCGGGTACACGTTGCACTGGCACGAAGGTGGCCCGAAGACACGGGTCGACTGGGTGCCCGGAACCACCTTCGTCCCCGAGAACATGGGTTTTCACCAGCACTTCAACACCGGGCAGGAGCCCGCGCGCTATCTTGCCATCCGATGGGGACACGGTAAGTATCGGTTCTTCCGACCGCGGGGTGACCTCACGATGGTGAGCACCGAAGAGGGCGGTGACCAGATCGAGTACGAGCACGAGGATCCGGCTATCTACGCGATGTATCTGGAAGAGTGCGCGAAGCACGGCGTGACGCCGAGGATGGACGCGCTCCTCGCGGGAATCGGTCGGCGGGCGTAGGGCGCCCGGTGCACTGTTGGAGACGTGAGATGATCGGTTTGCGCGCTGTCGGCCTGTTGCTGATCGCGGCTGGCGCCATTGCCTGCGCGGAGCCCGCCGCGCAAGGCCGCCCTGCGAACGCCGTTGCGCCCAGCCAGCAGGAATCGCGCCAGCTCGTGATCGCCATTCACGACGAGCCGGACACCCTCGCGCTCCACCCCTTCACGCAGCCGGGCCAGGCAACCTACCTCATCAAGCGCGTGTTCAATGCGCAGCTCTCGTACATGGACAACGAGGCGAATCCCCATCCCTATTTGGCCGAAGCACTGCCAGCGCTCGAGACGGATAGCTGGAAGGTCTTCCCAGACGGTCGAATGGAGACGACCTGGAAGCTGCGTGACGGCGCAACGTGGCACGATGGCACGCCACTCACTGCGGAGGATTTCGTCTTCACCTGGAACGTCTACTCGACACCTGAGCTCGGTCACTCGCGCACGCCGCCGTTCGACGCCCTCGACGGGGTTTCGGCCGCCGACCCCCGCACCATCGTGTTCGCGTGGAAAAGGCCATTTCCGGGCGCCGCCACCATGTACGAGCACAACCGGGAATATCCGCCCCTGCCACGCCACATTCTCGAGACGGCATTTCAGCAGAACACGCCCGACGCCTTTTTGAACCTGCCGTACTGGACCGTCGAATTCGTTGGAGTCGGCCCGTATCGACTCGACCGCTGGGAGCCGGGTCAATTTATCGAGGCCAGCGGATTCGCAAAACACGCCCTTGGCCCACCGAAGATCGGCCGCGTACGCCTGGTATTCATGGCGGACAGCAACGCCGTCCTCGCGAGCCTGTTTTCGGGAGACATTCAGCTTACGGCGGATGCCGCGGCGCGCCTCAGCGAGGTGCAGCTTCTGAAGCAGGATTGGGTGCCGAGCGGCGCCGGCGCCGTGAATCTGCACATCAACCAGTATCGAGGCATCTATATCCAGTTTCGTTCCGACATCCTCGAACAGAAGGCCCTCCTCGATCCCAAGGTGCGCGCCGCCCTATTTCATGCCGCGGACCGCCAGGCGATCAATGAGTCGGTCTATGGCGGTGAGGCAATTCTTGGCGACTTCCTCGTGCCGCCGCTGAGCGAGATCGGGCGCGCAGCCGATCGCGCGCTCGTCAAATACCCGCTCGACCCACGTCGAAGCGAGCAGCTCATGGCGGAGGCGGGCTACGCGCGGGGAGCAGACGGCATCTTCGTCAGTCCGACAGCCGGTCGCTTCGGCGTCCAGGTCGTGACTCAGGCCGCCGCGGACAACATCTCGGAGATCGCGGTGCTGGCCGACGGCTGGCAGCGGGCAGGATTCGGCGTCGAGCAGCGGCAGCTCACCGGCGCGGCGTCTCGCCAGCCGGACGTGCTGGCGAGCTTCCCGGACATGCTCATCAATAGCACCGCTGCCGGGGTGGGCCTCATCAATGATTTTAAGATCAGCAATATTCCCACGAAGGACAATCGCTGGAACGGATCAAATCGCGGCGGCTGGGCCAACACGGAGTACACCAGCCTGGCGGACACATTCGCAACGACGCTCGATCATGGGCAGCAGATCGAGCGGGTTGGGCAAATCGCGAAAATCTTCAGCGAACAGCTCCCTGTGCTGACCCTCTTCTACCGGTCGGTCGTGTTCGCCCACACGAGCGCGCTGACCGGCGTCACCAATGCGCCGCCAGAGAGTACCGTTCCCTGGAACATGCAGGATTGGGAGCTGCGCTGAGGCGCTACTGCGTCGTCGTAACGGCGACGGGCGTGGATGGGGGCCCCTGATTGCCGGCGGCGTCGACAGCAGTGACCTGGAAGTAGTACGTCGTAGTGGGCGTGAGGGCCGTGACCGCGGCCTCGTTACCCCGAGCTTCGATCAGAGCTGACGGCGTGAACGGGCCGCTCGCGGTGGTCGCCTGCGCCACGACGTAGGACGTCGCGCCCGGCACGGGCGTCCACCGAAGGCCAACCGCTCGCGGGCCGACATTCGTCACAACGACGCTGGGGGCGGTCAGCGCCGATGAGGTCGCCGCACTGGCGGTATTCGATGGAGCGCTCTGGTTCCCTGAGGCATCGATAGCGACCACCTGAAAATAGTACGTTGTGGACGGAGATAGGCCGGTGATGGTGGCCGAGGTCCCAGCGGTGGAGTCGGTAGCCGTGTAGGGGCCAGATCGGCTGGTTGACATGTAGGGAACGTAGGCGGTCGCGCCATCGCTCGCCCCCCACGACAGCGCGATCGCGCTGGCGCTCATCGCGACGGCCACGAGGCGCGTGGGAGCGGCGATCCGAGGAGCCTCGGGGGTGGGAACCGTGGTGATCGCCATCGCGGTATTCGACGGCTCACTCCTCGCTCCGGATGCGTCGATGGCGACGACCTGGAAGTAGTAGGCCGCTCCGGGAGAGAGCCCGCCGACCGTCGCTCCCCGCGTAGACGATGAGACCGGCGCTACCGCGAAGAACGGCCCGCCCAGACTCGACGACTCCTGCACCTCATATGACACAGCACCGGTCGACGGGACCCAGTGGAGCGTCGCGGTGGTCGACGTGACGAGGGCGACGCTGACGCTGCCGGGCGGCAGAATCGACGGCTCCGTCGTGGCGACCGCGGTGTTGGACGGCGCGCTCGGCGTTCCCAGGCGATCCAGCGCGACCACCTGGAAGTAGTAGGTGGTGACCGGGGCCAGCGACCCAACGATGGCCCCACTGGATGTGGCGTTCGAGACGCTCGCCAGAGTGAACGGCCCGGCCGGGTCTTGCGCCTGCCACACGTCGTAGCGCACCGCACCCGCGCTCGCCCGCCACGTGATCGTTGCCGTGGTCGACGTCGTGTCGGTGACCTTCACCCCCGTGGGAGGAGCAATGGCGACATTCGCGAACCCCGGGGTCACGATTGCCGCGGCCGGCGCCACGCGCTCTTCACCCGTCGGGTCCACCGCCCGAATCTGGAAGAAGTACTGTGTGCCCGGCGTTAAGCCGCTGACGGAATCCAGTGAGACCAACGATCCACTGGTCTGGCGGACGGTCTGGCGCAGCCCGAAGCTCACGGGAAACGGCGATGTCGTTTGATAGATCCGATAGGAGACCGCCCCAGGATCGGCGAGCCACGTAAGGGTGATGGTGCCGCCATCCGGGGCCACGACGCGCACGACCGGGTCATACGGGCCGAGGGGCGCGACGACTGGATAGTAGGAAGGAGGCGGGTACGGCAGAGCGGACGGCGGGAACTGAGGCGCGCTCGGTTCCCGGGCCGGCTGCGCCGGCGGGATCGGCTGCTCGATCGGGCGCGGCACGACTGGTGGCTGCGGCGCTTCCGGGAGCGGGCTGGGCGGCGGAACTTGCTCCGGGGTCGGCGCCTGCGGGGCGGGCGTCTCGCTCTGCGGGAGCGAGATCGGCACGACGGACCAGAGGGCGTCGTACGCATCGGAGCCCGCGCCGTTTACGTCGCCCGGCTGGCCGTCACCCGAGAAATAGTAAAGCGGCCAGCCCTCGTAGGTGATCTGCCACGAGCCGTCTTCACGCTCGATCGCGCTGATCTGCTCGGAAACCTCGCGGGGCGCGGCAATCTCAGCGTCGGTCGCATAGGGAGGGTAAAGGTCGGCGCACCCGTCGGCGCAGTAGCTCGCCCACGGCGAATCCCCGTCCCACCAGTAGAGCGTCCACCCATCCGGGTCCGCGAGGATCGGCCCGTATTCCGCGTTGCCCACAACGGCCACAACTGGCGCGCCGTCTTGCGCAAGCGCTCCGGAGGCGGCAGCTTCCCACGAGACCGCGAATGCAAGAGCAGCAACCACGCGTCTGAGGACACGCGTCAGCGAATGATCCGGCTCGCCTTGGCCATTAGGGCATTCCGTGGGGCCTACGCGATGCACAATCCCTCGATTCCACCGTCTCGAATTCATTTTCGCGCACTGCGCGCGTAATGACGACAGCTATCGCTCTCAGGGATACGGCCGGCCACCTCCCGAGGTCTCCGCCTCCATGAATGTCGGAAGCGCGCGCGTGCCCTCACTCCCGGGGAGTGGCGGCGGCAGCGACATGGATCGGTGGCGATACCGAGAGGTGAAAGACGACCTCCGACTTGCTTATGGGACAGTGGCACGAGGCGTAAAACCGGAGCGGCTCCGGCGCATCGCTCTCCTGCGACACCATCAGAAAGGGCTCGAGCGCTTGTTGCACGCCCGGACAGCGGAACGAGCGCCCCGGCGCTTGCAGTTCCACGGAGACGGCCTCCCCGTCGTGATAACCCACGGGACAGGGCGTCCCAAAGGTCCGCGTGACCGTCACGCGCGCCTTGCGCGTGAATCGCTCCGGGATCGCATCAGAGCCTGCCATGGTTCCGCCTCCTCGCAGCCGAGCCGGCGCCGCGGCGCGCGATTGAACGCCGGGCCGTAGCGCAGCGATCGTGATAGCTGAAGGGTACGATCGATCAAGCGCTCGTTGGCCCGCTCAGAGGGGTAGGCGGCTACCGCTGATCAGGTGGTTTCGCGGGGAATCAACGGAGCCCGGGGGCCAGGTTACGGGGTCACGACATTCGCGACCGGTGCATGCGCGAGCCTCGCACCAAACTGGTCCCATCGCGTTCCGAGCGGAAGGCGCTCGTGAATGACGTTGATGTCGAGAAGGCGGTCCTGGTCTTCGGGGCGGCGCAAGACGTGAACGGGGTCTCGACCCTCGCTGACGGCCTGGATCGCGCGCAACATGACCAGCCGCGTGGCGACGATGCCGCCGTCGCTCGCCGCCAGGTGCTCCTGCACACGGTCCTGGATCTCCCCTTGCGTCTCGGTGGCAAAGCTGTCGTGCACGACGAAGATGGGCCCCATACCGGAGTAGGTGTCGCGCTTCTGCTCCTCGCGATCCTGAAGGTAGCGATTCGCTTTGTTCCGAGGGAATCGGTAGTGCTCGTCCGTGACCGATTCCCGTGCGACGCGGAATCGGGCGTCAATGGGACCCGAGCGCTTGAACGCCATGGAGTAGCGCCAATGGTGCGTGTCGTCGATCGGTACGTGCCAGTTCATCAGATACCCGTCGCCCGTGGCGGTCGGGCCTCCGCCCACCGCGCAGGTAACGGGCATGACGAAGTTTTTCGTCTGGACGTGGGTCGCATCGTCCTCATCGTGGAACTCGTAGATGCGAACGCCAAAGTGGGTCTGCTCGCAATGAGGAGCGGGCGCCCGTTCGAACGAGGCCGACGCTTTACTTTCGCCGCTGAGGCCCTGGCTGAAACGGCTCCCGGGCAGAAAGCGGTGCAGGAAGCGGACGTGGAGCGTGTCGATGTTCCCTTCGTTGCCCTGGAGATAGCTGCACTCGTGATAGTGCTTGTGCACCCAGCGGTGGTCGTCCGGCACGCGAAACATCTCGTAGTTGGGAAAGAGCGGCGGATCGCCCGGTCCCAGGTACGCGAAGACCACGCCGCCGGTCTCGTGGCACGGATATGCGCGCTGCTTCACCCGCTGGAAGTAGTCGCTACCTGCCGGCTCCCCGGGCTGCTCGAGGCAATTGCCGTGGCGGTCGTAGAGCCAGCCATGGTAGATGCACCGCAGCCCGCCATCCTCCAGGCGACCGTAGGAGAGATCGGCGCCCCGGTGCGCGCAGTGGAGCCCAAGGAGCGCGGGCGCACCGCCTGCCGAATCGTCGGGGCGAAAGAGGACGAGGTCCTCACCCAGGAGCCGGATGGGGACAGGTGGAGCACCCGGCGGAAGCTCCTCAGAAAGCGCAGCCGGAAGCCAGTACCGGCGCAGCAACTCGCCGGCGGCAGTGCCCGGCCCGACTCGCGTCAGAAGCTCATTCTGTTCCTTCGTGAGCACCGCACACCCCCGGGTCCCCGCTGTGGGGCGTTGACGTATCGTACCGGCGGAGGCAGCGCGGATCAAGCGCGCGCACGCGCAGGTCGCACCGGTAGGGCGCGGCTTTTGCCCCGCCGCGACGTCGAGCCCCGCAGCGGGACCGCTGGGGACAGGCGCCAGTCCAACCGGACCCTGACGGCACAATCGAGGAGACTACTCGATGACGTAACGCTCCTGCTTCCCAGAACCTGCCCGGAGCTCCACGCCGATCTGCGGTCGGTTCAGGGCGTAATGGGCTTGCAGACTCGCCTCGTCTGTCCAACGCTCGACGAGGAGGAGCTGATCCGGATCCTCGGTGTTCTGGAACAGATCGAACTGCTCGCACCCCGGGTCCTTGCGCACCTCCGCGTGGCGGGACGCCCGCAGCTTGACAAGCTCGGGCCCCTTTCCGGGAAGCGCCTGCATGGTCACATAGATTCGGATCGCCACTGCACGACTCCCTTCGCGAGAATATCGCATGGTACCACGCGCCGGAACCGCGGCGACGGAGCGATGCGGAATTTCGCCGCCGTGCACCTCGTTTGTGCTCTCAGCCCTGGAGCAGCCGGCCCCACCCAGCGATGGCTGGAATGATGCCGGGCCGACATAGCGCTCCCCAGACGAGCGCGGTCATGTTTACGAATACTGGTTTGCCGAACTCCGACTCGAGCTTCGGGACAGCATGGATGGTGGGCCACGAGCCGCCCGGCAGGAGAATCGCATCTGCGGTCGGCGCTTCACGGAACGTCCTGCGCCCCAGCTCCAAGACCAGCTCCATGCCCTGTGCGAGGCTCACGTTGGGGTCCTCGGTGACCTCCCGGGGCCAGCTCGTCTCCCCAACCACGTCGATGTCCGCCTCGGCAAAGTAGCGCGCGATGACGTCGTTCACATCACGCGACCAGAACGCGCCCAAAGCCAATTTCCGGACCCCCAGATGCTTCATCCCGTCGACGAGCATCTCGATGTCGGCCCCTCCGGGTATCCCGTATCGCCGCTCAGTCTCGGCGATGAGGTCGAAGATGGCCTTCCTGCCCATGAGCGCCGCGGGGGGAACCCCCATCTGAACGATGCGTTGCACACCCTTTTTCTTGAGCTGGTCCGCGCAATCCCAGTAGCTATCGAACGCGTCGTGCACGGCGTCCCCCGTGAAATCGCGAACGCCGAGCGGCATGCCGAACAGCATGACGTTCTGTGGGACGAGCCGGTAGAACTGGTACGGCTGATAGTGGCTCATATTCCCCCGAGGGAGCACGGTCCCCAGCAGATAGCGAGGCGCGAAGTCGGCGTCGACCATCGGTCCTCCCTCCCTCAATTTCAATTTGTCCAATGCCATTCGACGACGTTCCAGGTGTAGCCACCCTTTTGCCCCGCGGCGATGGATCCGGGGCCTTCCAGCCCCCTTCGGACCCAGTTGTGCTGGACCAGATGCGACAGGCCCAGGATGCCCACGTCCTCGGTCATGATTTTGAGAGCATTGAGTGTGGCCTGGACGCGCTCGTCCTGGGAGAGGCTCGTCGTGGCCACGAGGTACAAGCGGTCGAAATCCTCGTTGCTCCAGCAACCCCCGTTTTCGCCAACCCAGCGGTTGTCGGCCGTCGGGCACTCCGGCGTGGTAAAGACGCGCAGGTCATTCGGCAGGTCCTCGGCAAGGGCGGTGCCGGTTCGCAGGCCAGGGAATCGCGCGATCTGCTCGCGGTCCGTGGTTCTGAGGCCATAGGAGGTGACGGACATCTGCATCCCGAGCTGCGCCAGGTATCCGGCGAGCGCTTCCTTTTCGGTGTCGTTTGAGGCCGAACGGGAGCCGGTGATGTTGAGCGTGAACGGCGCACCGGACGCGTTGACGAGGGCGTCGCCTTGCCTGTTCCATCCGGCATCGGCGAGCAGCGCCGCCGCTTCTGAGGGATCGTAGGGGTGTTTGGTGACGACCCGCTGGACCCGCTCGTAGAGCGGGTGCCCGGGCGCAATAGGAGTCTCCGCCACGATGGACGTTCCGGCTGAGATGAGATCCGCCACGGCGGCGCGGTCGATCCCGCGCGCGATGGCGCGCCGCACTCGGACGTCGCGTAGCGCCGGCTGCTGCGACGACGATGGATCGTATTGGAATCGCGCAGCCCGCAGCGACCCCATGGTCCGCGCCACCGTGCCGCCGCCGGCCCGCCCAGCCTCTTGCTCCGCGGTTCGCGCTCCCTGCGGGCTGAGCGCGGCGGCGCCGGAGAAATCGACGTCGCCTGCGAGCACGGCCGCCAGGGCCGCGTTCTCGTCGGGGATGATCCGCACGATCAGCTCATCGATCCGGGGTCGTCCAAGAAAGTACCGGTCAAACGCGCGATATCGATGCTGGACACCGGGCTCCCACTCCACGATCTGAAATGGCCCGTCCCCAACGTAGGCCGCGCTGGACCAAAACGGATCGTTTTGAAAGCCTTGTTTGTCGCCCGCTACATACAACCGCCCGATCACGTGCTCCGGTAGGGGCGGCAGCCGCTTGAAGTTGAGCTGATCTGCCGCCATGTACGGGGAGGCCCAGTGGATCACGAACGTCGCGTCGTCCAGGATCTCGATCCGGTCCATGAACGACTCCGGCTCGCGGTCTGGCACATCGATGGCCGGGTCACGATAGACGTCAAGAGCAAACGCGAAGTCACGGGCCGTTACGGGCTCACCGTCGTGCCAGAGGGCGTTTTGCCGAATTCTCCAGATGGTGCTCATGGTTCCGTCGGGACGGACGGTCCACGTACCCCGGTCCTGGCTCGGCAGCTCGGCTGCCAGGAGGGGGCGGTAGGTACCCGTCGGATCGAGAACCGCGAGCGGACTGTTCGAGATCAGGCTGAAATCAATCTCGCTCGCTCCGGGATTCTCCAGCTTGATGGCGAGCGACGCGGCATCACGCGTGGACGCCATCACGACGTGCCGACGAACCCGGACCGACCCTTCCGCCTGCTGCCCGGAGAACGTTGTCGCATCAGGCCGGTCCCGCGGCGCCAGGCACGCCGCCAACGCGAAGGTGCACAACCAGACGGCAACGAATCTCACGGATCGGCAGCGGCGCGATCGTCGAATCAAGCGGGGCCGCCGCCTCAATGTTCGCGCAACAGACGGCCGTACCCTTCGACGCGGTCGTCGATGTTGCACATGCGCAGCGCCTGCCACACGATGGCCTGAGCCGACGCGATCGCATTCACACCCAGCTCGCGCTCGAGGGCGTCGACGTTTGAAGCCGCCGGCCAGTGGGCCGCGGGAAAGAAGATGGTGTCAGCAGCGGGATGCTCATGCACAAGTTTTCGGGCGACATGCGACGGAGCGTCTGTTGCGACACGGCCAAAATCCGCGTGGGAATAATTCCCGCCGCCTACGCCCACGACCTCGAATCCGAATTGGGAAATGCGGGCGAACTCGCGCGTGGGCGTGGCGGCAAATGGCGTTACGACCGCGACGCGCTTCGCCCCCAACGCGCGCAGGGCGGAAACCTGGGCATCCAGCGCAGTCGTGACGGGAATGCCAAAGTCCCGCGATATCGCCTGCTGCGCGTCCGCCAGCCGGTCCATCCCAAATGCGAAGCCTGGACTCGCCCCGCCCAGCACGATCACGCTTGCCCCGGCCGCCGCCATCTCCCGGGCGGCTGCCAGGCTTCGGTCGAACGTCTCTTCGACATCGGCCTCGGTGCCTCGGGCCCGGACCGTTGTGGCAACCATGAGGCTCACCCCTTCTGGCGCCATACGATAGAACTCGAAGGGGAACGTCTCGACCGCCGTGACGGGTGCGGTGTAGCCAACGCGCGCCCGAAATCCAAGCACAGCTTGTCCCTGGCCCATTTCGCAGTGCGCTGGGCAGCCTACCATCCGCCACGGGCGATCGTCAACTGTTCTTTGCGACCGGGTTCGCGGCGTGATTACCTCTGGCGCATGGCGCGCCACGCATAGTTGACGCCGCGGAACGGTGAGCATACCGTTGGCCGAACCCGAAAGCGGGCGGATCGAGCGCTTCACGCGGGATACCGGGAGGATGGGTGATGAGTCTCTGGCGGATCGGCGTCGTTGTCATCGAGATGACCTTGTTCGCTAGCTGCGCAACAGGCAGCCCGACCGCCCCCTCCGTCCAATCGGAGAGCCGTTCGCCGGCCGCCGAGCGCGTGTTGACGATGTCGATTGCCCTCGAGCCCAACTACATCGCGGCCTTTGCTCCGTTGCCGCCCGCTGGCGCGACCGATTTCTGGCAGCGAATGTTCAACGCCTTTCTCGACCTCTACGATGGACAGGGGCGACCGGTCCCCTATCTTGCCGAGGCGCTTCCGAAGCTCAATACCGACTCGTGGACCGTGCTTCCGGATGGACGGATGGAGACCAAGTATCACCTGAAGCCAAACCTCGTGTGGCACGACGGCGCGCCACTCACCGCGGACGACTTCGTGTTCACCTACAGCGTGATGGCCCCATCGAACGGGTTCCGGACCGCCACGGTTCCCTACAACCTGATGGACGACGTGGTCGCCACGGACGATCGCTCGTTGACCATTCGCTGGAAGAGCGTGTATCCGGACGCGGGAGTGCTGCTCCTCGGCGATGTGAAGTTCGGACTCGTCCCGCTCCCCAGGCACATCCTCGAGAAGGTATTCAACCAGTCCATCGAGGCTTTCCAGCAGGATCCCTACTGGTCCCACGAGTTCGTCGGCGCCGGGCCCTTCAAGCTGGACCGATGGGAGCTGGGCTCCTACCTCGAGGCGGTGGCGTTCGACCAGCACGTCCTCGGCCGACCGAAGATCGACCGGATTCGGCTCCTCTTCGTCTCCGACCAGAACACCGCTTTCGCCAACTTGCTCTCCGGCACAACCGACGTCGCCCTGGACACCATTTCCTTCGCCCACTTCCTCCAGCTCAAGCAGGAGTGGGCGGCCACACATCAGGGAACAGCCGGATTCACCGTCGCCTCCTTCACTGCGGCCTATATCCAGCATCGTCCGGACTACGTCAATCCTCGGGCGCTCCAGGACATCCGGGTGAAAAAGGCCCTCGCCTACGGGATCGACAAACAAACGATGGCGGACACCGTCTGGGCGGGAGAGCTGGCGGTCCTGGACACGATATTCGATCCGCGGGCCGAGTACTACCCCTCCATCGATCGTGCCATCACGAAGTACAGCTACGATCCCCGCATGAGCGAGCGATTGATGAACGATGCAGGCTACCAGAAAGGCGCCGACGGCTTCTTCGCCAGCCCCGCCGAGGGAAAGCTGACGTTCAACCTCATCTCGCCTCAGACGCGCGCCGAGCCCCCAGTTCTCGCAGGCAACTGGCGCCAGGCGGGGTTCGACATTCAGGAGCAGCCGCTATCCGCCGTGGAGGAGCGCGACCCGCAGCTTCGCAGCACCTTCCCGGCTCTGTACGTCCAGGCGTCCGGCCTCACTGAGGGTCAGCAGATCGGGCGCTACCGCTCGTCCGAGATCGGGACCGCGGACAACCACTGGCGCGGGGACAACTACACCGGTTGGAAGAACGCCGCCTTTGATCAGCTCGCCGAGGCCTTCAACGTGACGCTGGATCCCGACGAGCGCGTTCGGCAGCGTGCGGAGATGGCGAAGATCATGAGCGAAGATTTGCCGGCCATCATGCTCACGGATAATCCCAACCCCCACGCCTATCTGGCACGAGTCAAGAACGTGACGCCCTCCCCGCCCTACCACACCACGGGTCGAATCACCTGGAACATCGAGCAATGGGAGCTTCAGTAGAGGGCGTTACGGCTACGGAACACGGCTAGGACCATTGGGCTATGGGACATCTTCCCAGCGGCTGTCATGCTTTCTGGTGGTTGGACGAGGTTGTACCCCGACCGTGTCGACCACGTGACGGGAGCGGCGCCATGGATACCTGGGAATACCTCGAAGCGCACGTCGTAGACGACCACTGGTTGGACTCCTCCGGTCGCCGCGTGGCCCTGCACGGCAAGGCGAGCGATCGACCAGCGGCCGTCCGCTTCATCGCGACGCCCGTCCTGAACGAGCTGGGAGCGCAGGGATGGGAGCTGGTGGCGCTGGCCATGAACGACCTCCGTGAATGTCGTCTCGTGCTGAAGCGGCGCCACCGCGAAGCCGAGGACGTCGATGCGACTCAGGTCCTCGCGTCGCGCCATCGCCATCGATCGCCCGGCCTCGCGCGCTGATCGCGGCCGCGTCGCACGCTTCGGCTATACTGTCTCCTATCTTCTTCGCAGCCTGAAGCGCGCGACCCGACGGGCCGATCTCCCCCTCATGTGGCCGTGACGATCAGCTCCAACCCCATTCCGCCCTCCGGCGAAGGACGCCGTGCGCCGCCGAGACCAGCCGCGCCGGCGGTGAGGGCTCGTGCCGTCACCCGGCTGGGCACGGCGAGGCCGTCGCCAGTCGGGATTTTGGTGGCCGCGCTGATCGGTATCTTCGTCATCGTCACAGTGCTCGTGGAGCTCCGTACAGCGGCTTCACTCGATATCGCGGTCGCGGCAGGCGCACAGCAGATCAACAGCGCCCTCCTCGATCGCCTCGCCGCCGCCGCCGCCGTCCTCCTGGCATTTGAGCCGTCTCTGCTTTACGCGGCCGCGGGGTCGCTCATGCTCAGCCGCGCCAGGGCCGGGTACTATTCCCTCCTGCCCTTCGGATTCGTGATGCTGACGGCGATCGAGGTCGGCATGAAGCTCTTCGTGTACCAGCCCGGCGTCCCGCTGGCGCTCCAGCGTCCAATCCACTACCCGCTGATCGCCGTCACCTTTCAGGGCTCGTATCCGAGCGGGCACGCCATTCGAAGCGCGTACGCCGCGGCGTTCGCAGCCATCGTGCTTGCACCGCGTCGCGGCCTCGGGCGCAGTGTCACCTTTGCCGTCCTCGCCCTTGCAGCTCTTCTGTTTGGACTCTCCCGGGTGTACCTCGGCGAACATTGGCTCAGCGATGTGCTCGCAGGGCTCGCCCTCGGCGGCGCAGTCGGGCTCGTGTGCGGCTGGAAGGCCCAGGCAGCCCTGAAGACGCGAGGGACGGGGCCGTGAACCGGCGTGCGTTCCTTCGCCTGAGCGCGGCATCCGCCGCGGCCGTCTGTCTCGGGGGGCGCGGGATACGGCAGGCCGCCGCCCAAGCCGAAGGGCTCGCGATCGGCCGCCAGGCAACGGTCAACACGGGGCGCCTCAACGTGCGGGCCGGCCCATCGGCGGACCAGCCGATCGTGGCGCAGCTCGTTCACGACGCGAGGGTCGACGTGCTCGCGGTCGATCAAACCGGCCGTTGGTGGCGCGTCGCGGACGGGCAGCTCATCGGTTACGTCGATGGCGAGTACCTCGATCCCAGCGGAGATCCGAATTCCAGCAACGCCTTTGATGTGGATCTCGTCATCCCGTACGCGCGCCAGCTCACCGACGTGTGGTGCGATCCCGCCGACATCGAGATGTGGATCGGATATCACGACCCGTCGAGGAGTGGCGCTCGGTATGACAGGCAGCAGGCAATCTGGGACTGGGAGATCGCCCACAACGCGGGGTTCACGGTGGACCAGTGGAACTGCTCGCCCTTCGCCGTGGCCTCGGCCGCCCACGAGTGGATGCCAGAGATCGGGTTCGATCACTTTCACTACGACGACGCCGAAGTGGCAACGCGAACGATGGCGTGGCTGCTCGCGAGCCCTGCCTTCGGCGAGCCGTCCATCGCGCTGATCTGGCGCGGCGACCACTACGTGCTCGTCCGCGGCGTTCGCGCCGATTCGGACCCCACGCGGGATCCGCTCGGGGCCCAAATACTCGGCGTCTACGTGGCTGATCCGAACCGCGGTAGCGCAAGCTGGCTCGGGGAGGACCGCTACGTCCCGATCGACGCGTGGCTCGGCGAGATGCTCAAGCCCGTATCGTACCGTAGGCCCCACACGGGCGTGCCGGGCGATATCTGGCAGGGCCGGGTGGTCACCGTCCAGCGCACGTGGGATCTGGACGCTCCGTCGCTAAATGGCCGCGCCAACGCGACCCCAGCCGACTACGCGACCGGCGGCGGCACATCACCATCGGCGGGGTCGCTGTGATCTGAGCCCGCCGCGTCCATCATGGAGACCAGAGGTAGGCGGAGGAGCGCCACGCGCGGACCCGCGCTCCACTCCGGCGCCGCGTCGCCGTGGGACGGAGCACGGCGCCCGATGATCCCCGACCTCGTGAGGGCAAGGAGCGCAACGATCACGAGCATGACACCGATCGCGACACCGCGCGTCCACATCTCGGCCCCCATCGACGGCGCCGGAGTTTCGCTGCGCCAAAGCGCTCCCCCAGCCCCTCCACATGGTAGCGCGATACAGACGCCCGGCGAATGGTGGTGCCGAGATCGGTCGTTTGACGATTTCGACGAGTCTGACTAGACTTCGGTGCTGCAACCACCTACCCTCTTGTAAACCACTTCAATGGGAGGAGACGAGCCGTATGTGGAACGATCTCAAGACTGACGCGTACGACGGCATGCTGGCGGAGACCATTACCATGCAGGGCTACAACGGCGATGCAATCCACGCCTACTACGTTCGTCCGGTTGGCTCCGGGCCATTTCCCGGCATCGTGCTGACGCACCACATGCCGGGCTGGGACGAATTCTACCGGGAGATGGCGCGCCGATTTGCGCAGCACAAATACGCCGTGATCTGCCCGGACCTCTACTGCCGGTTCGGCCACGGAAGCCCAGATGACGTGACGGCGTTGGCGCGCGCTGCCGGCGGCGTCGCGGACGATAGCGTTGTGGGCGACCTCACGGCAGGACGCGATCTCCTCCGCAGGCAGCCGTACAGCAACGGCAAGATCGGGATCATTGGGACGTGCTCTGGCGGTCGTCACTCATATCTCACGGCGTGCCGATCCGGCGGGTTCGACGCCGTAGCCGACCTGTGGGGCGGCGGCGTCGTCCAGGCCCCGGACCAGCTCACCCCGCAGCGCCCCGTCGCACCTATCGACTACACCAAAGACCTGTCCTGCCCACTGCTCGGCCTCTTCGGGAATGATGACCAGGGCCCGTCACCGGCGCAGGTCAACCAGCACGAGGAAGAGCTGAAGAAGCACGGCAAGAACTACGAATTCCACCGCTATGACGGCGCCGGACACGGGTTCTTCTACTACGATCGGCCCGCCTATCGGCAGGAGCAGGCGATGGACGGCTGGCAAAAGGTCTTCGCCTTCTTCGAAAAATACCTTCGGAGCTAGCATCGAGCGGAGGCCCGAAGCGTGACGCTTCGGGCCTCCGCTCTTGAGAAGGACGAAACCGACTGGCCCTACTTCTGCGTGCAGTAGGGGTGAATCGCACCCATCTGGCACCGGACGCCGTTCTTCCGCAGCTCATCCTCGAACTCGCGATGGATCGCGGGGTCCTCGTCCGCATACGTCATCTGGTCCCCGCCTTCGCTCACGGGCTTGTACACGTACGATCGTCCGCCAGCCTTGGGCTTGTCACTTCCCCATCCAATCGCGAGGAACAGCGCTGGCTCGACTCCCGTGTTGAAGTGCGCGTGGAACCACATCTCCGGCGGCACAAACATGCTCCCGGGCGCCCAGTCGATCCGCTCGAGCTCGCGGTAGTCCTTTCCCATCATGGAGTATCCCTGCCCGCGGAGCAACAGCACGTGGATGCCCGGTCCATGGCGATGAAACGTCGAATGCGTCCCCGTCGGCCACGCCTGGCTGTGCGATCGAACCGTGCTGTTCACCATGTTAAACACCGTTGCGACGGTCCCGCCGCCGCGACCCTCTGTCGTAACGGCCCCGGGCTTCGGCGTGCTCGAGATTACGTCCGCGACGAAATTCGTCAGCCACGGACCCCGGCCGGCGCGCTCAGTCTCTTTGAAGTACCCGTCCTCGCCATTGAATCGCTTCTCGAAGACCCAGGGGTTGTTGAACACGAAGTCCAGGTCTTTGAACGTGTCGATGACGCGCGGCGCGGCGGTCATCGCCACATACCGGGCGGGATCGCTTCCCGAGAGATTGTGGTGTTGGTACCAGGCGTTCGGAGGGATGGCGAAATAGCTGCGTTCTCGCCACTCAAAGGTCTGCTTCGGCTTCCCATCAACCCAGACGGTGGTCGTTCCCTGGCCTTTCAAAATGAATACCAGCTCGTCGTAGATGTGACGGATGGGCTTGGAGGACTCAGTGGGTGCCAGCTCATAGAGATAGGTGTCGTTGAACCCACCAGTCCCCTCGAGGTTGATGAAAATCCCCGAGCCGCCGCGCTCCTTCCAGGGAACCAGCTCCTGCGTGTAGCAGTTCTGGACGTAGTAGCCGGTCAGGGTCGGGATGCCCTGACTTTCCTTCCACAGCTCATACGGCGACCGAAACGCTTCCGCTTCCCGAATTGAGTCGCGAAACTCGGTCTGGGCCATTCCGCTTCCTCCCGCGTGCATCTCAGGCCCGGCAGCGCCAGCTCTCCGGACATTGCCGAGGATAGACCCGGCCTCCGCGGGTGTCAACGTGCGGAAGCGGGGCGCCGAACGCGGACGTCAGCTGCCCATGTCCAGATCCCACTCGTGCGCGTTCCAGACTAGACCCCCGGTCACGTTTTGGAGCTGATTCGCTCCCAACACAAAGGCGGCTCCCTGGAAGAACAGGGGCATCATGGTCACCTGGTCCGTCTGGAGGTGGACGATGTCGCCGAGGGCCGCCATTCGATCGTTGAATGGGATTGTGGTGATGTACCGCTGGATGAGGCTATCCAGCTCCGGGGTGCCGTAGCGGGCGACGTTTCCGCCGCTGAAGTTGCTTTCCTGAGTCGGGATCGCTTTTCGCGTGAAGTAGCCGTCCGGCCGGTCGACGGGCAGGCCGCGGCTCACCAGGAAAAACGCCGGATAGAGCGCGCGCCACCTGAGATCGAACGCCTGCTCCGCGGAGCGCACGTCGAGCTGCACGTCGACGCCAAACTCTTTCCAATAGCGAGCGACGGAAAGGGTCGCCGGCTCGTGGACGGAATTCTGCATGTGGGTGGCGAGCTGGACCGTCAGGCGCGCCCCGTCGGTGCTCTGGAAGAATCCGTCCGCGTCCTTCGCGTATCCCAAAGCCTCGATCATCTGGGTGGCGGCGCGCGTGTCGTGCTCGTATCGCACGAGCCGGCCGTCTACCGCCCGCCCCTCGGGCTCGTCCGGCGGCACCCACGAGTTCGCGACGGGCCCAAGCCCATAGTTGAGCGTATCCGTCATCTCCTGGCGATCGATGGCCATCAGGAGCGCGCGGCGGAACTGGACGTTCCCCACGATGGGCGGGTCCGGGTTTATGGACTGCGGATAGACGGGGAGCGGCAGGCCAAGAGGTCCGCTGAGCTGCACTTTGACGTTCTGCGCGCTGTCTCGAATCTGGAGCACGTCTTGCGGGTAAAGGCCCCGGCCGATCGGAATCTGGATCGCGCCCGCCAGGAGGCTCGCGATGAGGGCACCGCGGTCCGTGAAGAAGCGCACCTCGATCTGCGCGAGCTTGGGGCGCCCGAGGACGTATTCGTCGTTGGCAACCAGGGTGACGGAGCTGCCGGGCGCCCAGTTCTGCATTTTGAAGGGGCCGGCGCCGACGAACTCGCCCTGCCAGTAGGGGAGGCCCAGAAAATTGTCCTTCGCATCCTGGAACGGCCGCTCCAGCAGATGGCGCGGAAGGATCCACATGGTGGGCCCGGCGCTGAAGAACGTGTCGGCGCTAATAAACGGCTGCCGCCAATGGAGGACCGCGGTGCGCGCGTCTGGCAGCTCGATGGCGTCGACCAGGCTCAAGCCGCGGATGGGAACGACGCCCACGTCACGATCGCGATAGACGTCGATGGTGAATTGCAGATCATCGGACGTGACCGGCGCGCCATCGTGCCACGCCACATCGGGCTTGATGCGCCAGGTCGTCTCCATACTCCCGTCGGGAAACACCTTCCACAGGCCGTTGTCGACCGTCGGCACCGAGTCCGCGAGCCACGGGTGGCGCTCGAAACCCTCGTCGACGTAGGACAGGGCCCCATCCATCATCGCGTACAGCTCGCCGAGGCCCGGGACGCTCCCGGACGTCCCCTGAGGGTTCGTCAGCTCCTGGTGCATGCCGGCGGGGCTGGAGAAGATCCCAGCGACGATTTGCTTCTTGGCCTCATTCGGCCGGCCCGCCGAACCGGACGGAGCCGGGGTCGCTGATCGTGCGCAGGCGCCCAGGAGGAGGATGCCGGCCAGCGCGAACGATGTCGTGGCGAAGCGGAGGATGCTCATCGTTGCCTCCGGTGGGTTCTCGGGGCCTGCCGCAGCTCGCGAAACACTGGACTTCCATCCATTACCTAGCACCAACTGCTGAGCAGGTCAAATTTTCCGACCTTCGGCGCTGCCGCTGGCGTCGCTACCAGCCCGGATCGACCCCAGGGCGGTCCGGATAGCGCGCGGCGATGGCTCGGACCTGTGGGTCGTCGAACGCCGTCAGCCGGCCGTCACGATAGATCACGTTCTCGCCGACCTGCACGGTCGCGCCCTGCAGCTCCGCCGACACGTGGACGTTGAAGGGGTATTCAGGCGTGAGGTGGCTGTTGCCGATGTGGAAATGGACGCTGTGTGCTCCATGATGCTCGATGAATGCTCGATACCACGGGTCGGGGCATTCGGATTCAGACACCCGCGCATACGGATGCGCCCCGCCGTGAAACCCGCGCATCTCGTATGCGCGGTCGCCGAGATGGCGGGACAGGGCCTTGAAGAAGTCGCGGAAGATCTCGGCTTCCGGACCGCCTCGGATCTCCTTCACCCGACCTTGCTCAATCGTCATCCGGACCGGTTGGGAATACCGAAGGGGTAAGCCGATGTGTCGGGCCCAGTGCGGTCCGTTCTGGTCGAACACCAGCGTACCCTCGGCCCCAACGGTCGCCGTGCTGGGGAAGACGCCCTCGGGGAAGGGGCCGTACCGCAGCTCGCCGTAGTGGGGCATGAGCTGCAGCGCCACGGTTCCCCGCACGTCCGTGCCGTTGGGGTGGGTGATCCGCCACTCCGCCCCCGGATTTACCATGGCAGCCGACCGCACGCGGATTTCTGCCACCAGCTCCCATGGAGTGAGGGCCCATGCGCTGGTCAGGAGCGGCGCCGTGGTGGCCATGTTGTAGAAGTAATTCGGAACGCGCTCGCGCAGCTCCCCCTCGGTCCAGTAATCGATGAGGTGGTTGATCACGAGGTCCGCGCTTGCCATAGCCCCCTTGACGATGGGCGGCAGGTCCCACGCCGGGACGGCATCGGACGTTCGGCTCCAGTAGACGTCGGGGTGCAACGGCATGTCGGTCCAGAGCACGCTGGCGTGGGCGCCGCGCTGCTGGATCCCCGACTGAATCCACCCGATGGCCTGCTCGTCGATCAAGTTCCGCCCACCGTGCAGGCCGTCGACTCCACACAGAAGCAGCACGTGTTGATCGCGCTGAACCCGCGCGCAATTGTCCAGAAGGTCCGCGACTGCGAGCGCTGCCCGCAGCGGGATGAGCGATGCGCTCATGATGACCCGTCTACCATCACCGCCTACCTCCGCCGAGCGAATTTCTGCAGCCGAGCGCCCTCCAGCACCTCGGACACGTAGATCGACCCCTGCGAGTCCACCCAGATCCCGTGGGGGCCCCAGAAGAGCCCGGGCTCATGGGTCCGCTCGCCGCCCCAGCGGCCGAGGACGTTGCCCTCCAGGTCAAGAATGCTCACCCGCCCGCCCAGCTCGGCGACGTACATGACATCCTCCGAGTCGACGTAGATCTTGCAGGGGGAGAGAAAGCCCGGCCAGATTCCCAGGAACTCGCCTGAGGGTGTAAAGATCTGGATTCGATTGTTCGACCGATCCGCGACGTACACCTTCCCCTTGTGCTCCCAGACGCTGTGAACGAGGCGGAACTGGCCGGGCCCCTCCCCGGGCTCTCCCCACGAGAAGAGGAGCGTGCCGTCCGCGGAGTACTTGTGCACCCGGCAATTGCGGTAGCCATCGGAAACGTAAAAGTCCCCGTTCGGCGAGAGCCCCACGTCCGTGGGGTGATGGAACGGCGGGCCGGCGTATTTCACCACCGGGTCCTCCGGGGTGTATCCCGTGTCGGAGGGCTTGTGTCGCCTGCCGACCGATAGGAGGTGCCGCCCGTCGTTGGTGAACTTCAGAACCACCTGGGGCAGGCGATCGACGAGGAACACGCTGTCGTCCGGCGCGATGCAGATGCCGTGGGCATCCTCAAAAATGCCCTGTCCCCACGACCAGATGAGGTGGCCATCGCGATCGAAGATCATATACGGATGGTCGGTTCGGGTGAATACGTGGACGTGGTCCTGAGAGTCGACCCCAACAGCCCCAACCTGGCCCCAAATCCATCCCGGGGGCAGCTCGCCCCACCCCTGAACCAGCTCGTACCGCCGCTCTCCCACGTCGATGATCATCGCATCCTCCCATGCCTGGCCGTGCCCGGAACGGCGCATCGCCGCCGCGCGCGCATCATAACGCAACGGGGGCAGTGGGCGAGGACAGGCCTGCCGGTCGGTTGTTACCCGGCGGAGCGCTCCCCTACCCGGGCGCGCAATGGAGCGGCGGCACGGTTGTCCGCGTGAATCGTCTGCGCCATGCGGAAGACGAGGCCCGTCTTCCCTACCTCGATTCGGTCGCCGTCGTGAAGCGCGGCTGAACCGCTGACGACCCCTCCGTTGATGGTGGAGGGCTGGGTCACACCTTCGAAATCGCTCCAGAGATACTGTTCGCCCTGCCGCACGATCTTGGCGTGCCGGCGCGAGACGAAATCATCGGCGATGACGATGGTGTTGTCGCCGGCCCTGCCCAGCGTGGCGGTAGTCTCGGCCAGCAGGAACTCCTGTCCCTTGGCCGGCTCCGTGGTCACGACGAGCACCGCCGTCCCCTCGTCCACGGCCACGGTGAGCGGCACGCGTGACGCGGGTGCGACGTCGACGGTGGGCGCTTCAGCGCGAATCGACGCCTCGGATGGCGCCACCGCAGGCTCGGGCGCGGCGGGAACCGCCGCCACCGGTGCGGGTCGGAGGTACACGGGCTCGAGGTTCTGTGGCCGCGGCATCGGCTTGCGCTTCCGCGGCCAGAAGGCGCGCACGAGATACGCGATGACCAGGACAGCCGCTATGCCGGCGATACTCCAACGGAGCCACGGGTACTCGCCGAGGGCGATGGTGAGGCGCTCGACGATGTTCGGGTTCGGCGGCGCTGGGAGGATGAAGTCCTTCTTCTGCTCGCCGACCAGCTTGTTGTTGTCGGCGGTGTACAGGCGAAACGTGAGGTGATACTCCGCGGCGTCGTCGGTCCGTTCCATGGCGACCGGCAATGGAGCTTCCACGATGCCGTTTTGATCGACCAGATTCGTCTGCGCCACCCGGCCCACGACACCCCCCAGCTTGTCGACGATGACCGCCTCGTACCTCAGCGGCTTCTGTGTGTCCGAGTGGTTCACGGCTATCCGCAGCACGTGGCGGGGGAAGTCCGCGCTCACGCCGTCGACGGAAAACGCGACGGGCGCGAGCTGGGGCGGGTTGTAGGTGAACTCCTGGCTGGCGAAGACCAGCGGGTCCTCGGAAGGATTCTGGGTCGGCCGGCGCAGATACGTCGTCGTGCCCGGCTGAAACGCTCGGATCGCGAGCCGGTATTTCCGGCCCTGGAGCAGCTGATCGGTCGGGAGGTGGAAATCCATCTCCGCCCCCGTCACGGGTACCGTATCCCCGAAGCGAACGTTCTCGCCCGTCTGGAGGTCGAGGAGCCTGGGGTCGAGATCCCCCACCCGGCTGGGATCGCTAATGCTGACCAGCACGTAGTACGTCCCGGTCGGCGGATCGTAGTTGAACTGGGTCAAAAAGATCTCGACGGGCGCCTGCTGCGCTCGCGCTACGTCGGTCGTCCGGGCGCCGAGCCCCCATCCGATCCCCACGACGAGCGCCAGGACGACCGCCGCGACACGCCACGACATCGACGAAGCCCCCCTCATAATCCGCGGAGCAGCGTGCTGCCCAGCTCCCCACGGCTGGTCGTCTGCGCGCGCAGCGGCGAACCGTCATCGTTGTCCGTCGGGGCAACGACCCACGACCCTTCCGCGCCACCGATCACGGTGAACGACGGCTGATCGCTGGGCTGGCCGTCCGGACCGGACAGGACCTGCACGATGGAGATGCGCGGCGTGCCTGAAAGGGCCCGGACGAGCGCGCTCCCGGCGGCGCCAGACTTCGTCGCCGCTGCCACGACTTCCATCGCTTCGGTCTCCGCTCCGGCCGCGGCCGCATCACAGACGCGCGTGAAGTCTGCTCGCGGAATGGTCAAGGCAAGATTCGGTGCTACCGCGGCTCCGCTCCAACCACAGAGCGCCCCCAAGTGGTCCACTAGGGCAGAATGGGAAGAGTGCAGGGCAAAGGTGTGCAGCCCGCCCGCCACCGTGTGCACGACCCGGTCCTCGTCGCGCGCGTGGACGAACACATTCTCGGGCTGGCCGCCGGCGGCCCAGTGTTCGATCAGGAGCGTTCGCTGCGGGTACGCACAGACGCCAACCGCCTTGAGGAGCGTTCGGTGAACGAGAACCGCGCCGCTGGGATCCGTGGCCGCAAGCCCTCGGGCCTCGAGCGCGCGGCGCGCGACGCTCAGTGCGAGATCCTGTTCCGCGGGCGACAATCGGGTCCACTCGTCAGCCACGAGGCCGGGGATCGACGTCGCTTCGAGGGTGTTGAGGACCACAAGGAGCTCCTCGAGGGACAGCGTAACGAAGATCGGCTGCGCGCCGTTCACGCTTGTGATGATGCACCTCCCTTCGGCTCCGGCGCCGTCAGGACGGGGCCGGCGGAACTGGGTTCGCGTGGCGCCGGTGCTCGACCCATAGGAGTGACGACCCCAGCGGCCATTGGACGACTACTCTGCCTGCGATCGATCCTTGATCACCTTTCCCAGCAGCGCAGCGAACGGACTTGCCGCCGCGATCGCCATGGGCATGCCGAAATTCATCGGCCGAGGGCCTCCCGCGGCGCCGAACCCGCCGAGGCCGCTGTACGTCACATCGGGCGTGTCCCCGGTCGCGACGCCGCTGAGGCCGAACCCCGCGCCTGCCTGTCCGCGCAACGCGCCGAGCGCGGAGCTGACGCCGCCTCCGCCCCCACCACCGCCGACTCCTCCGCCGCCGTAGCCTCCGCCGTCGCCGAGGCCGCTGCTGCTCATCCAGTCGCTCGCCGGCATCAGATCACTGCCGGTAAATCCGAACCCTCCCAAACTGGAGGCGAGGCCGGACCCGAAGTCGAACCCCGTTCCCATCCCGGACCCGAAGGTCGTGCCCAACGAGGGGAGAGAATCGGCACTGCCGAACCCGGCGCTGTCGAGTCGGCTGGCGAGGTGCTGGCCGGCCAGCGCGGCTGCCGCGCCGCCACCGATGCCGCCCCCGCCGGCCGCCTGCGCGCCGCCGGCCGGACGCGTCGCCGCCTGCGCGGCGGTCGCGGCAGCTTGGCCCGCCCCGCCTTGCGAGTCCTTGAACGACGACGATGCCTGCTGATCGGCCGTGCCCAGCTTGTTGGCGACCGCCGTCACCATGCGGCTGGCCTCACCGAGAGCATCCGCCAGCCGCTGAACCGCCGGAAGGACGAGGCGCTCGGCCTCGGCGAAGTAAGCCTCAGAACCCAAGCCGATCCACCCCTGCTTGAGACGGTCGTTCATCCGCGTGAGCGTTCGCTTCAGCTCGCCGATCGCCTCTTCCTGTTTCTTGAGCGACTGCGAAATCTCCGTCAGGTCATCGGACTTGGCCTGGACTACGTAGTTCATAGAGCTAACCCTCGCGGACGATGAACTTTAGGGTGATCTGGCTCCGGTCGAGGCGGATGATGTCCTGGGGAAGGAGTCGTTCCTTGGCGCTGGCCGCTGGCACCGGAATCTCGACGTCCCTATCCCGCACGATCGACGCGGGATTCGCCGAGGCGGTCTGGATGTAGTACTCGCCGTTCTCCTCCCAGAGACGCAGATGCCGGCGCGATACCCGCCCGCCGCCCGGGTGCGCGCTCAGGTCAACCGCGACGAGGTCGTTCTCCGGGAGATCCGGATCCGAGCGCCCAACGATGGCGGGGACCCACGGAATCTTGAACGCCCGCTGGGTCGTCGACTCCTGCAGATACACCGACCGCGCCGGACGGCGCGTATGGGCGGGGAGGTCCGGGTCCGTCTCCTCGAGCACGAGATGCTCGCCGTCGTGCACCTGGCCTTCCAGCGGCAGCAGGTCGTCCAGCCGCTCGTTCCCTTCCGCCTTGCGGAGCCAGTAGGCCTCGGGAGCGGCGCCCAGGATATCCAGCTCGTCGCCGAACTCCTCCAGGATGGCGGCGACCAAGTCGGGAGGTCTGATCTCGGGAAGCACCTGAGCGCGCTGGCCGGATTTCGCGAACACGTCGATGCGCAGCTCGAGATATTTAGGAGGCGACGCCATTGGTTTCTTCCTTTGGTAACAGGCTATCCAGTTGATTCATCACGTCTTCGGCGCTCATGGCGCGCAACATGTCCGCGGCCCCAGCGTCACCCAGCATGCCGGCGAGATTTCGGTGCAGGGTTGTCCGGAGCACCTCGAGCAGGGCAGCCTCGTCGCGCCAGGTCTCCGGCTGAAACTCGTCGAGACGGCGCTGAAGGACCGGCTCCAGATCGGGCTTTGCCTGGATCTGCAGCGCCTCCCACGTTCGGGCGCGCTGAGCCAGCTCGCCCATCTTCGCCACCTTTGGGCTGAGCGGAGGGACGACCGAGTCGGCCGACGCCTCAGCCGCCGCAACCGCCCAGCCCGACTCGTAGCCGGCGTATTTGGCCACGATCGCCTCCACCCAGCCATCGAGGGCCATCGCCGTCGCGTCCTCCAGCTCGTCTTCGTCAAGATCGCCCGCGCGACCGTTGGTCGACGGCGCGCCACCGGTCCCGTTTGTGGAGAATTCCGGCTGTGCGATCGCGTACGGGTCGGCGATCTGAATCATCGTCGTCTGCCCCGCCCGCACGATGTACCCGCGCCCGACGGGCAGCTCCGCCCCGCCGCGGAAGGCGGTCGGCGTGCGCGCAGCGTTCAACGCCCCAACGGATTCCGCGGTCCGCAGGCCGACGCCGTACCCGGCGTTCCGAATCCTGCGCTGCAGCTCGAATCCGCTCGATCCGACGCCTCCAACGATCACGCAGTGGAGTCCTTCGCGATCGAACCGCCGCACGACCGCTGAGAGCTCGCGCGCTGCGGCCGTGCCCTCCAGCTCGGCCGCGGTGTCGTCGAAGTTGTCGATCAGGATGAAAAGCTCCCGGGGCGGATCGCTCGTCGCCAGAAGGTCCCCGACCTCGCTCAGCATCTTCACGGCCGCGTCCAGGTCGGTGGCCTCGTACGCGCAGGCGAGCACGTGCGGAAGCTCGTCGAGGCGGTGCTTGCCGCCGTAGTCGGCGAACTTGCGCTGGAGATCGACCAGCACGAGACCGACGCGATCGGGCGGATAGCGGTCGGCCAGGGACAGCGCCCAGTTGTAGAGGACGGTCGTCCGCCCAGATCGCGACGGACCGGAAATGATGAAGTGTCTGGCCTGGCGCTTGAGATCCAGGAGCGCGGGGCTCAGATCGCCGCTGATGCCCAGTACGGACTCGATGCGGCGTCGACCGGGCGGGCGCGCCTCGGACATTACAGCCGCGAGCGGCCGCGTCTCGAGCACGGTGATCGGGGCCGGCCGGGCGCTCTCGCCCGTGGCGCGGGCATCCCATGCGCGGCGCATGTTTGCGCCGAGGATCGCCAGCTCTTCGGCCTCGCGCCGGTGGTCGGCGCCAGTCTCGGTGAAGAGCCCAACCGGCAACGCGATCTGGAGCTGGAGTGGCCGACGATCGACCCGAATGTAGCCTCGGCCCGCGACGTCACCGAATTCGACCGCCCCTCGCCCAACGATGTCCATGTACTTGTCCGGGTCGTTCTGCTTCAGGGTGAACTGCGTGCCAAACAGCGTGAGCAGCTTGCTGGGCAGGCCGCTGATCCCGTTCGACGTCACCGCAAACGTGATCCCCGACGCTTGGGAGCGGCGAATGAGCGGATAAATCGTGTTCTCCACCAACAGATCGTAGTTCTCACGCAGAATCGCGACGTTGTCGATGAGCACCAGAACGGCTGGCAGTGCGCGGTCCGGAAACTGCTGGTTGTACTCGTACAGCCCGTTGACACCTTCGCGGCTGAACAACTCCTGGCGCTCGTCGACGAGATCGGTGAGGCGATCGAGCAGCCGCTGCATCCGCTCCTCGAACGTCTCATCGTCGGCGTAGATGACCGCGCCAACATGGGGCAGGTCCTCCATGGTGCGGAAGTTGCGACCGCCCAGGTCGAGCACGTACATGTGCAGCTCCGCGGGCGAATGGGTCGCCGCCAGGCTCACCATGAGGGTGCGCAGGAACGAGGTCTTGCCCCAGCCGGTGTCGCCAAAAACCGCGAGATGCTGCTTCAGATCGAGGACGAGGGGTGGCTGGCGCGCCTCGACGGGGTCATCGACGAGTCCCACCACCGCCTGCATCGCGTCCTGCTGCCAATCGACGCCCGGCCACAGGCCAGTGGTCTCACCGTTGAGCCAGTCGCCCACCGCCCGCGTCAGGGTGAACCGCGTGTTCTTCTGCCCATCGTAGATCGGCGACTGGAGACTCACGCGCTCCGGCAAGAACGCGGGCCAGGGCTTCCGCGTCGGAATCCCGCTGCGCAGCTCCGACGTGACCATCACCACGGTATCGTTGAGGTTCAGCTTCGTGTCAGTCAGACTCGGCTCGTCACGCACCGGGCGATCAGGCCACACGACGCGCGCGGGTCGATCGTCGATCTGCGTCTCTCCGGTGTACGCTACCTGGATCAGCTCGATGTTTTCGTTGCCGGCCTGGAGGTACCCGCGCCCGGGCACACCCGGGAGGAACGCCGCGTCGGATCTGCGCAACATCTCCAGGCTCGTGTCCGTCTCCTCCACGCGCAAACAGATGCGGAGCTTGATATTCGCCCGCATCTGGTCGGAGACGCCCTTCGGCCGCTGCGACGCCAGGAGGAGGTTCACGCCCTGGGCCCGTCCCACGCGGGTGAGGCTCTCCAGCTTCTCCTTGTGCTCTGGGTTGTCGCTGATCATCTCCGCGTACTCGTCGATGATGACGAACAGGTGCGGATACGGCTCGCGGGTGAGGTGCAGGCCTTTGGCGCGGTAGTCGACGATGTCCTTGGTGTTCGTCTCGGCGTTGAGCGCCTGCCGTCGCGCCACCTCAGCGCCGATGGCCGTGAACATCCGCTCCACGGCCGCCTTGTTGAGGTTCGTCACGATGTCCACGCAATGCGGGAGATTCTCGAACTGCTTGAACGCCCCGCCGCCCTTGTAGTCCACCAGCACGAAGTTCAGCAGGTCCGGCGGATAGTTCAGCGCGAGGCCAACGATGAGGGTCATCAGCAGCTCGGACTTGCCGGATCCGGTCCCGCCGGCCACGAGACCGTGGACGCCATCCGACTTCGCCTCGAGGCGGAGCTCGCGTGGCCCGCCGCCGGAGGCATGTCCGATGGTCACGCGCAGCCACTCGGGTGACTTGGTGTGGAGCTTGCGCTCCCATTCTTCAGCGATCGCGTCCTTGAGCTGCGCGACGAACGACTCATCAGAGCGCAACTCAAGCGCGTCGATGAGCATCTGGCGGTAAGAGAGGGAGTTGGGAAGGGCGTCTATCCGGAACAGCTCGGGCACGTCGCCTTCCTTGAGCTGCTTGCGCATGTGCTCGCCAACGCGGATCACGCTCTCGCTCTCGCCAAGGAGCTGGCCCGCCTCGTTCCTGACCCCCGCCAGCGCCACCTGGAAGGTGAGGGCCTGGCGCCGCTCCCGCACGTACCCCCGACCGGCGATTTCGTCCATCTCGCCGACGCGGCTCCCGACGATGGACGCGTAGTCCTCCTGATTCGAGAGGCGCAGGGTCAGCCGCTCGGTGAACAGGCTGAACATCCGGCTCGTGATGACGTTCAGGCTGGCGGCGGTGATGAGGAAGTGCACTCCGTAGGGTTTGCTCTGGCGGATGAGCGCGACGAGCGCATCGACAAGATTGTTCGGCCCGGCCTGCAGCTCGCCGAAGGTCTCCAGGAACTCCGACATGTTGTCGATGGCGACCAGGATAGCGGGCATCGCCTCGTCGGGCCCGACCGCCTGGTTGTACTCGGGTAGCGTGGATACGCGCCGCTTGGCGAACTCCGCCTTGCGCCTGTCGACGACCTCGTTCAGTTTTCGGAGGAGCTGCTGCACGCGCTCTTCATAGCCCCGCTCGTCGGGGATGATCATCGCGCCGACGTGGGGTAGCTCGCGCAGCGCATCCAGCCCTCGGCCGCCGAGGTCGAGGACATGGGCCTGAAACTCTCGGGGCTTGTGCGTGGCCGCGAGACTCGTGATCAGGGAGCGAACGAACGTCGTCTTCCCCCAACCGGATGCGCCGAAGATGACCGCGTGGCCACGGTTGAAATCGACGACGAGCGGGAGCTGACGCGCCCGATAGGGATCGTCCACCAGCCCGACGATGGCCCGCATGGCGGTCGTTCCCCAATCGACGCCGTGCCACGCCCCATCGCCGGCGGCCCAGCGCGCCACAGCGGAGTTGAGCTGCAACCCCGAGTCGGACGCGGCTGCGAGAGAAGCGGCGTCGAGATACGCGGGCTCGAGCATGTCCGCGAACGTGAGGACGTGCGGAAGGACCGGCGGCCACGGCGAGAGGGGGCGCTCGGACCCGGCCAGCTCGTTGCAGAGGTCCACCACCACGTCGAAGAACTTCGGCGGCTCGGCCTGCT
Organism: Chloroflexota bacterium; assembly: GCA_035652535.1. Classification (NCBI taxonomy): domain Bacteria; kingdom Bacillati; phylum Chloroflexota; species Chloroflexota bacterium. The sequence continues at coordinate 25,426 of DASRDP010000080.1, read as the reverse complement.
CCTCGATCTGGAGGTCGGGCGAAGAGTCGCCCGTCCACGCCACCTGGATCAGCTCGACGTTGTCGTTCCCGACCTGGAGGTAGCCGCGGCCGGGCTGATTATTCGGCAACGCGGCGGCATCGGCGCGACCGAGCACCTCGCGGCTGGTCGCGGCGTCCTCGACTCGCAGCGACATCCGGAGCTTGATGTTTGCCCGCATCTGGTCCGTCACACCGGTTGGGCGCTGCGACGCCAGAATCAGGGTAACGCCCTGCGCGCGGCCAGTCCGGGTGATGCTCTCCAGCGCGGACCGAAACTCCGGGCTGTCGCTGATCATCTCCGCATACTCGTCGATGATGACGAACAGGTGCGGATATGGCTCACGCGTGAGGTGCAGGCCCTTGGCTCGATATTCGACGATGTCCTTGGTGTTGGTCTCGGCGTTGAGGGCCTGCCGTCGCGCCACCTCGGCGCCGATAGCTGTGAACATCCGCTCGACGGCCGCCTTGTTGAGGTTGGTGACGATGTCGACGCAGTGCGGCAGGTCTTCGAAGGGCTTGAAGGCGCCACCACCCTTGTAGTCGACCAGGACGAAATTCAAGATGTCCGGTGCGTAGTTGATAGCAAGGCCAACAATCAGCGTCATCAGCAGCTCGGACTTGCCGGACCCGGTCCCGCCGGCCACCAGGCCGTGTACGCCGTCCTGGCGCGCCTCCAGATGCAGGGTGCGCACGCCGCGGCTTCCCGGCAGCAGCCCGATCGGCACTTCCAGCCAGTTGGACTTGGCTGCCTCGCGGCTGTTCGCCCAGTGCTGCGCCATCATGTCCCGGAGCGCGCCGCGCAAGCGGCCGTCCAGCGGGAGCCCGTACTCGCGCGCGAGGATCTGGCGGAAGAGCACCGACTTCGGCAGCGACCCGACGGCGATGACAGGATCGTAGCGCCGCCCTTCACGCTCGATGAACGCCGCCATGCTTGCGCCCAGCCGCTCCAGCTCCTTGTTCTGCGTGCTCGCCGCTGTGTCGACCGGCTGGGCGACCTGGAAGGACAGCGGCATCCGGCCCTCGTTCACGTAGCCTCGCCCGGGGATCTCGCCCGGATCCTCCACCGAGCTGCCCACGATGGCCCGATAGTCGGTCGGATCTGCCAGCCTCAACGCAAAACGCTCGGTAAACACGTTGTAGAGCTGGTTCGAGAGCACGCTGACCTGGCTCGCGGTGAGGACGAGGAAGATTCCGTACGGGCGGCATTCGCGTGCGAGCGCTACGAACCGGTCCAGCACGCTGTCCACGTTGCTGTCGCGCGATTCCCCAAAGGTCTCTTTGAACTCGACGAAGTTGTCGATCACGAGGACCAGTCCGGGGAGTGCCGAATCGGGGTTCGCCGCGTTGTACTCGCGAATGTCCCCGAAGCCGCCCGTACCCAGGATCGACTTCCGGCGAGCCAGCGTGTCTTCCAGCTCCCGAAGCAATTGCTCCACCTGCTGCTTGTAGCTCTCCTCGTCAGGGCTGATCACCGCCTCGACGTGCGGGAAATGTTTGAGCGCGCTCAGATTGTGTCCGCCCAGGTCGAGGATGAAGAAGCGTCCGGCGGCCGGCGAATGGGTCGCCGCCATACTGACGACGAGCGAGCGGACGAACGTCGTTTTGCCCCAGCCGGATGCGCCGAAGATCGCGGCGTGGCCCTGGGCCAGGTCGACGATCAAGGGCGCCTGCTGGGCGGCGGACGGGTTGTCGATCAAGCCGACCACGGGGCGGAACGCGTGCTTCTGCCAGTCAAGGGGCTCGACCCAGCCCGCTCCCTCGTCAAGCCACCGGTTGATCGCCGGGTTCAGGCTCACCGTCGACCCGCGCCGGGTCCCGAGCAGCAGCGCGTCCATCGAAGCCTGATCGAAGTACTTCGAGGACGTGATCTGCTCGATCTTGAACATGTCGCGGTTCTCCGCCGGCTGAGCCCAGGCCGCGCTCAGCACTGGGCTCGGGGCTCGGAACGATACCGATCCCAGCATCGGAATGTCGGCCAGCAGCACATCGGTGAGGGATAGCTCGGTCGGCAGCGGGTCGGGCCACGGCGCATGCTGCTCCGGGACTCCGATCTCGGTCGCCAGCGCGGTGAGCGCGCTGATGACCGCCTTGTAGAGCGGGGGTCGATCGTGATCGCGGTTCAGGCGGGTCGGTGGCCGATCGGGCCAAATGACCGGCGGGCGGCTCGCTGGATCGATGTAGGGATCGCCGCCGTAGGCGACCTGGATCGGCTCGATCTCATCGGTGCCGACCTGCAGGAACCCTCGACCGGGGATGCTCCCGGGCAGGTAGGCGGCATCCGTCCGCCTCAGGATCTCACGGCTCTCCGCCTCGGTCTCGACACGCAGCGACATGCGCAGCTTGATGTTGGACCGCATCTGGTCCGTCACGCCGCTGGGTCGCTGGGCCGCCAGCACCAGCGACACGCCAAGGGCACGGCCAACGCGCGTGATGCTCTCCAGCTCGGCTTTGAACTCGGCCCGATCGGCGATCAGCTCGGCGAACTCGTCGATGATGATGAAGAGAAACGGGAATGGCTCTCGCGTCTCATGCAGGTTCTTCTGACGGTAGTCGACGATGTCCTTGGTGCCCGTGTCGGCGAGAAGCTTTTGGCGGCGGCGCAGCTCCGCCTGGATTGCCGCGAACATGCGGGTGACGCCGCCCGCGCCGAGATTCGTGATGACGTCCACGCAGTGCGGCAAGCCCCGAAACTCGGAGAAGGCTCCGCCGCCCTTGAAGTCCACCAGAACGAAATTCAGGGCCGTCGGGTCGTACTTGAAGGCCAGCATGGCGATGAGCGAGATCAGCAGCTCCGATTTACCGGACCCGGTGCTGCCCGCGATCATCCCGTGGACGCCATCCTCTCTCGCCGAGAAGATCAGCGTGCGCGGCTTACCCCCATCCACCATCCCCAGCGTCGCCCGCAGCCAGTTGGCGTCCTGAGCGGAGCGACTGCTCCGCCAGTTCGCGCGAGCGGCTTCGACCAGCTCCCCCATCGACTCGCAGCCGGTCAGCGCGAGGAACGGGACGCGACCCGGCAGGTCGGCGCCGAAGCCCCGGCGGACGTCCAGGGTGGAAAGCTCGCGGCCGAGGTTCGCGACCTTCTCCGGAGATTCGACGGCGTCGGCGAGTCCAAAATACCGAAACGTATTGACGCCCGTCTGGGCAAACCGAAAGTGCGGCGCTGCCACGCTCATGGACTGATTGTTCGTCGGCGGGGCCGTTCGCTCGATCTCGATAACCGCCTGGCAGTCGCTCGGAATCTTGCCCCGCTCGGGTGTGAGGAATATGACCCCCGCGCCGAGGGCGTCGCCCTCCTTCAAGATGAGGGAGACCGCCGCGTCCGACTCCAGCTCCCGGAGGGGCGACTCCAGGCCCGGCTCGATCTCCATCAGATCGATGACGACGAGGCAGAAGGGGAGGGTCGGATCGTCGCCCCGCTCGCGCGCCTCCGTATCCCGGAGGCGCATCTGGCGCTGGCCGAGGAGCTTGCGCAGGCTCTCCAGATACTTGTTGAGCGCGACAGCGTGCCCAGCATCGGGACCGTCGGGGCCAGGCTTGTCCAGGAGGAGGGTGAGGGGCTGATTCTCCGATCCCTTGCAGTGCGGCAGCGATTCCGTCCACGTCCACTCCCCGTTCGCATGGCCCAGAACGTACAGCTTTGCGTCCATAGGGGCGTGGAAGACGACGTAGTGAGCCAGGAGCGATCGCGCGTATTCGTACACGGACGCGCGAGCCCCGGCGATGCCGACGGAGTGCGCGTGCGGGCGAACAACCGCCTCTTGCTCGACAGCGGCTTCCTCTTCGGGTCGCTCCGCCTGCTCTGCTTCCCTCGCGTCGCGCTCGACCAGCGGACGCAACGAAAAGGTCACCGGAACGTCGGCAACGAAGCGCGAGTCCTCCTGGAGCTTGGTGGCCATCCGCGCCAGGGGGCTATCGTCCAGGTCGCTGGTCTCCAGCTCGTATACGACGGAGGAGGGCTGAACGCCGAGCCCGAGCCGAAGCACGCCAAAGTCGTTGTCTGACGGCCGTCGCTCCCACAGGCGCGAGGCAGAGCGCAGGGTCCGCTCTTCACGCTCGGCCTCGGCGCGCGCTTCAGTGGGAATCCCGAGGGCAATGTCGAGATCCGGGTAGTTGTACGCATAGAAGCGACGCTGCTGATCGTGAGAGAGGGCCATCTCCTTGTTCAATTCCACGATGCGCGCCGCGTATGCCTTTTCGGCCGCGGCCTGCTCCTTCTTGTCCTGGAGGTAGCTGAAAAGAGACAGCGCGGAGGCAGCGATTACGGAAAACGACATGATGATGGCCATCAGCGGCCCGCGGCTCCCGCCGGACGTGAAGGACACCGCGCCAAATCCGAAGATGGTCACGACGGGCAACGCGAGCTGGAGCAGGCGCCGCACCGCCTGGTTGTCGCGCTTCGGCGGGGCGGGAATCTTGATCGTCGCGACCGGCAGATCCGGCTGGATCCGAGGGGGGCGGTCAACCACGATCATCTGATCGGCCATCGAATCGTCAATCCTCTAGGTCGGCTGGCCGGCGCTGAGCGCAATGGCCAGCGACACCAAAAATGCCACAAGAAGCGCGGCGCCCCCGAGCACCAACACCGCGTTCAGCTCTGGAAGCGGTCCGCCCTTCTTGACCGGCGCCTCGCCGACGACCCCAACCAGCTCTTCCACGACGTCGGCCGCGGTCTGCTGGCGGGCGCCTGGGTCAGGCGCGGCGGCACGCAACGCGATCTCCGCGACCGGCGAAACGTCCTCGACCCGAGTCATCGCGATGCGCTCGTCCCGGCGGACTGCGGCCGCGACCTCGGCATCGCTCGCCAGCGGGTCCGCGAAGACCGGCCTGCCCACGAGCATTTCGGAGAGGACGAGTCCGAGCCCGTACACGTCGGTCCGCACACCCACGGGTACGCGGCCGTCCGACAGCAGCTCGGGCGCGATGTAGGCCGGCGGCGCGATCTCCGGGTACCAGTCCGTGGCGAGGTTCTCCGAATCAGTCGCGATCCCCAGATCGCACAGCAGGATGTGGGGCACAAATGGCTTGTGATCGAACCGCACGAGGACCGAGGAGGGAGTCAGTCCGAGATGGTAGAGCCCCTTGAGGTGAAGCGTGTTGATCGTCGTCGCCAGCTCGATGCACAGCCAACCCACGTGGTGAATCCACCATTGCGGCTGGTGCAGCAGGAGGTCGTGGAGCGACTGCCCGTCGATGGGATCGGACAGATAGTAGTGCAGCAGCTCGCTGCCCAACATCGTCGTGCCGATCGCATCCTGATCGAGCGTCGTGGTGACGTAGGGCGGCTGAAGCTTGGGCAACGTCGGATGGCGATTCTTCTTGTCCGAACGCAGCGATCGCAGGAAGCTCGCTTCACGAATCAACCGGTCCCGGTGCCTCGGACCCGGGTGCGCCACTTTCATGAACACCGGCCGGCCCTGGTGGAGCGCGTCATACACGACGGCGGAGCGCAAGGTCGTCACGACCTTCACCACCTCGATATCGCCCAGGCGGTCGCCGGCCTCGAGCACGACCGGCGACCGCTCGGCCGGGCAGTCGACGTCGTGGCAAAAGAGGCTGTTCGCTGGCGACGTACGCTGGCAACGTACGCACGAGCGCTTCATTCCCTATTGTGCTCCAGCGCTCTCCTATCTGGGCGTAGCGAGAACAGCGCGCGCGTTGGCGGGCTCAGTGGAACTTCGTCGCACCCTGGGCATCGCCGCGCTCGTACGCCTCCACTGCGGCCTGGACGTCCTTGCTCATCTCGTCGCACTTCGCCGCCATCTGGTCGATCTGCTTCTTGATGACTTCGAGAAACTGTGCTTCCGCTAGGCCGCCGACCATGCCGATGAACGCGGTAGACTTGAGGATGTTGATGAGGACGCCGAGGGCCGTCGATACGGCCTTGAGCGTCTCGCTGATCTGCGCGAAGGTCTTCGCGATCTGCTGGACCTCCGGGATGTTCATGTAGACTTCGTTTTCCGTCGCCTGCATCGTTTCCTACCCCTTCCGGAATCGCCGATTTCAGAACGCGATGATCTTCTGGAACACCTCGGCGAGGGCCTGTACCTGCTGATTAGCCTCCTGGTCGGCTTTTGCCATGATCTGACCGGCCTGCATCAGGTTCTTGATGAAGCTCTCGCCCTGCTCGCCGATCGTGCCAACCCCGGGCATGTGCAGGCTTGAGAGCTCCTCCTTGAAGGCGTCGGCGCCGGTTCCGGTCCACGCGCCCCCTTCGACCTGCTGCAGGATTTGCTGCATCGGCTGGTAGGCTTGCTCCTTCACGACGTTCATCTGCTGGGTGTATTGCTGGATCACGCTCTGGACCACCTGCTCCGCAAAGCGGAGGAGCGCGACGATCTCCATGACTCATCTCCTCTCGAGGCGCTCGCTAGAACTTGGACTTCGCGGTCGCTTCGGCTTGCTTCATCTGGTCGACGGCGTACTGGATGTCTCCCTGCAGCTCCTCGAACTTGTCCGAGAGCTTCTGCACTGAGCCCATCAAGGGTCCTCGGACCGCTTCGCTCAGCGCGCTGCCCGCTTGCCCGAGAAGCGCGCCCTGTTCGAGCTTGTCCGCGATCCCTTTCAGCGTGTTCGAGGCGTCCTGGAGCTGCTCACGTCCCGCCTGGAAGGTCTGCTTCATCTCCTCCATGAGCGGGTATTCCATCTTGATTTCGTTTTGCACATTTCCCTCCGAGCTCGCTCGAATTCATCCGCGGTCACCGATTCGCGAGGAACGCTACGCTGGTCAGCCGTGCTTGAACAGGGCGCTGGCCTGCTCTTCTGCCTGCCTCAAGGACTGCGCGAGCTTCTGGATCGTCTGGCCGGCCTGCTCCAGCGCCTGCTGCAGGCGCAGCTGCGACGGATTGACCTTGCCTTCCATCTCATCGAAGAAGGCGTTCGCACCCTGGCCAATCCAGCCCTTGTCCTGCAGCTTGGAGAAGCTACTTCGGACCTTTTGATGCATCTGCTCGATCCCATTTGCCGCGTGCACGAACTGTTGCGAGATCTGTTGCAGATCGTCGTAATGGGCGCGTAACTCGTCGGCCATTGCGCTGGTCCCCCTGCTAAAGATTGTGAAAGCCCTAGTATTCCGCGTTGTCGCACTCAGATCAACGAGCTTAACCCTTGCCCACTGCCCTCCCCGACATTCGTCACAGACTTGTGACCAACGCGATCACATGAACCGTTCGCCGTCCGCGCGCGCGACCGTGGAATCGGGCGATGACGCGGGGACACCCCGTTGCGCATCGTCATCGCAGTTTAGAAGGACGCGCGGAGAAATCCGACTGAGAAAAAAGTACTACTACGGCCACTTCCCCTGGGATGAATCGAGCTGGCGAGCCGTTCTCTTCGCGCCTACTCCGGCTCGAAAGCAAGCACCAGATTCGTGTCGGGCAGGTCATCGGGGCGGTCGATCCAGTTCACCGCGTCCGGGTTGTACTGGGCCCACAGCGGACTCGAGGAGGCCGCGTCGGCAAGCACCGGCGCGTCGACTTGACCCATGATGATGGCCCGCAGATAGGGTCCGAGGGGGACTCCGGTACTCGTGCCCGTGGTCGCGTCGTAGCGCATGACACCTCGCTGGAATCGCTGCAGCACGACGCTGGTGTCGAGCACCGGTTGCTGCGTGTCAGGAACGCCGGGCGTATCGCTCCGGATCACGTCGTACCCGATGACGCGATAACCTGGCTGGCTCGTCGGGAAGCCCCAAATCTCCAGATCGAACCCAGGCAGGAGGTTCGGGTCGCCATCTCCGGTAAAGAAGGCATCGAAATAGGGAACGGTGCCCAGGAACGTGGAGTAAAAGTGCGTCGGGTTTCCATCGAAGGTCTCCGCGGCGTTGACCCTGATGAACTCCTGCACCTGGTCCAGGTAGTCGGGCGCTGCCGGGTCGGGCGCCGAGCCGATGAGACCAGGATCGTCATCGGGCAGGCTGAGATCGCCGAGCTGGTCGTATGGGAGGAACGGGTCCTCGAGGAGGTTGAGGGTGGTGACGTTGCCGCTATCGTCCACCGCCAGCATTCCCTTTTCGAAGAGCTGCACGGATTGCCCCGATAGGACGAACATTCGGGAGATCGGGAATCCGAACGTCCGGAGACCGCCCCTGCGGACGAAGTAATTCCACATATTGTCGTCGCCGATCCCGAAACCGGTCTCTGAGAAGTAACGATTGCCCGTGATCGGATCGACCGGTGGCGGCGGCGGCTGGACCACTCGCTGCGCGACTGGGAGCTGGGGCAGCGGCTGCGGCGCCAGCGCCAAGGTGACTCCTCGAGGATCGCTCACGCTGAAGGACTGGCCGCGGATCGGCTGGTTGAGGGCGAGGGCCGTCGTCGGGGTGAAATCGAACGTGGTGGTCAGCTCGAGGCTTTCGCCCGACTGCAGCTGCCCATCCCAGATGACGGACGTCCCGCGCACGGTCGTTCGCCCCACGTTTGCGCTCGCTTGCGCGATCTGCGAGGTCTCCGCGTAGTCGGTCTGGAAGCTCATGTTGATGCCAGATCCCTGGAGGGACGCGGCGATCACGTCGAACAGGCGCGCGATGGCGCTCGAGTCGAGGGCCTGGGGCGACGTGTTGGTGACCCGGATCACGTGCTGGTACGTGCTCGCCTGACCCACGACGGGTACGCGAGCGCCGCCGATCAGATTCAAGGTCTGCTGCACGACGACCGGTGCCGGCGCGCCCGGGGTCGTCGGCGGCACCGTCGGCGTCGCCGTCGCGCCAGGCGGCGGCGGTGGAAGCGGTGTAGACGTCGGGACTCCCTGTTCGGCCACCACGTCGAAGTCGATCCGGGCCGTGACGAGCGCCCCCACGTGGTTGAGCCCGGTCAGCGACAGTCGGTAGTGGCCCACTGGGACCGTCGGGTTAGGAGTAAGCGTCCCGACGACGGCGCACGTAGTGGTTGCCGGTCCGACCTGGCTGTCCACGAAGAACGGCAGCGTGGGTTGAGGCGATGGGAGCGACGGGTCCTCCACGGTAACCTGAACCATTGAACCTGGGCGGAATCCAACTGCGCTATAGGTCGTCTGCTGCCCGCGCGTGAGTCGGTTCGACGCCATGACCACCGACGGCGTCGGGCAGACGTTCGTCGACGTTGGCGTGACCGTCGCGCCCAGCGGCGTTGGGCTCGCCCCGATCACCTGGAAATTGGCGCTGAGCTGCAAGGTCGAAGGGGCAAACGTCGGGAATGGCGAATACGCAGGACCGGTCGCCTGCACATTGTAGACGCCCGGCGGGTCCGTAACGCCGACGGCGATATCCACCGCGATCTGACAGAACTGGTCCGCCTGCGCTGTGGTGGAGTTGGCCGTCCCGGGCCCGACGATCTGCAAGGACACCGTCGTTCGCGGGGAAAAGCCTGTCGCGAGGAAGGTGACGTGCCCGCCCTGGGTCGTCACCGAGGGCGTCACCGAGGCGTTGGGGATCGAGCACGTGGCTGGCGCCGTCGTCGGAATCGCCGAGGGCTGGCTGGGAGCCTGCGAGCCGATCAACTGGAACGCGCCGGTGTAGGTGACCGGCCCCCCGCCGACGCGGGTGCCGCTGGCTGTAACCGTTGCGGTACCGCTCGGGCAGCCCGGGCAGGAGGCGACGGAGATATTGCTGATGGCGCGGCAATCGGATCCGGCCGTGGGCTGGGCCTGTGCGGAGAACGACCAGCCTGCCGGGGGCAGGACGTTGATGTTCACCGTGGAGCCCGGGGAGAACCCATCGGCCATGATGGTCACCTGGCCGGGCGCGGTGACCGTCGTGGGGTTCGCGCTGACCCCGGCGCCCAGACACGTGATTGTCTGGGCACCGGCTACCCGATCTGGATGGAGCTGGAATCCCTGTCCTCCGAAGCTCTGGAGACCGATCATCAGCGCCAGGAAAAGGGCGGCAAGCCCCCAGAGTCGAACTCTCAACCCATCACCTCGCAATGTACACTCGTCCAGCGTTTCGCCCGGTCGCGGTGAAGCGCAAGTCTAGCGGAGTTAACGCGCCTCCGCAAATGCGAGCGCGCCTTCCGGGAGCGCACCAGGCCGGCCGGGCGCCCGGGCCTGGGTGCGGGGGAGCACCTTCTTGTTGCACTGGCTCTCGACGCCTGCCAAGCTCCCCGGTCCGATTTGATAGGAAAACGACTCCAAGGGCGTGTCGTCTATGGCGATGGACAGGCTCAGGGGCACGTTGGAACCGGTCGGGTCCAGCACCGAAGCCGGCGCGCACGCGTGGATGAACGTCTGCTCCCAGTCCTTCTGAATCGTCTGGTCCGCGGATTGAACCGCCGGCGGACCCCCGCCGGCCTTTTCCCATTGAAGGGTGACTTTAAACGTCAGGTCGCGGATGCCGAACGTCTTGGGACTCAGATACACGACCGCATTCACGTCGTCCGACACGCGAAAATTCTGGGTGGTTGTGGTGAGGCGGATGATGTCAGAGCTATCGACGAAGGGGTCGCGCCCGACCTTCTTGTCGGTCTCGCCGATCACGTCGATGGCCGGCTTGGGTACGAGGTCTACCGGGGGCACCGTCAGCCTTTGACCCGCCGTGATCTGCACGTGGCTCGTCCAGTCCTCGTAGGTGGACGCCACGAGCTTGATGTCGTACTCGCCCGGATCGAGGTTCGCCTGCAGCGGCGTGCGTCCGTACGATTCGTCGTTCACGATCAGGGCGGCGTTGGGATTGGAGCTGATGACGAGGGTGCCGCGATTGGGGCTCGCTGGGGCGGCCGTGCCCGCGACAGGGCTCGCCCCGCCGGCTACGGGGCTGCTCGCAGGGCGCGCCTGTAGGTCGCCCGAGGCCGACGGCGCAAGGATCTGCTTCGCCGCTACCCCTGCCGTCAACAGGACGACGATGGCGCCGGCGCCGGCAAGCGCCACGGGCCGCTTCCACAGCGGGATGGAGACCGGGGCCGGACCCGGCGGAGCGGCTACTACGGCGGCGGCCGGCGCCCCCCGGCCGCTGATCACGCCGGTCGGCGGAAGGTCCAGGTAAGCCTCCGGTCCCACTGTCGCGGCGCCGGTCGCCACGGGCAGCGCCCCGCTCTCGATATCGATCGTTGGCGCAGACGGCCCGATAGGAGGGGCGACTGCTTCCTCCTCCACCGGTGGCGCCTTTCCGGCCACGGCAGCGGTAAGGGCTTCCGCGAAGGCGACGCAGGACGGGAAGCGGTCCTCCGGCTTTTTGCGCAGCGCCCGGCCCACGACCATCGCCACCGCTTCCGGTATGGCCGGGTTGATGCTGGTAATCGGCGTCGGGGGGTTGCTCACGTGCTGGATCACCAACGAAACGGAGTCGCCGGTGAACGGCGGTCGACCGGCTAGCATCTCGTACGCCATCACCGCCAGCGAATACTGATCGCTGGCCGGGCCGACCTCCTTCCCCATCCCCTGTTCGGGCGAGACGTAGGCCGGAGTGCCGATCGCCATTCCGCGCGCGGTGATGCCCGTGAGGGACCCGAGATGGGCGATGCCGAAGTCCGTGAGCATCGGCCGCTGGCCATCCAACAGCACGTTCGCCGGCTTGACGTCCCGGTGCACGATCCCCCGGTCGTGGGCCGCCTCCAGGGCGCTGGCGATCGCCGCGATGATGTTCGCGACCTCGGCCGGGTCCATAGGGGTTCCGAGCAGGCTCTGCAGCGTGCGGCCGCCCGGTATGTACTGCATGGCGAGGAACCACACGCCGGCTTCCTCGTCGTAGTCGAAGTCGAAGACGGGGAGCACGTTGGGGTGGAGGAGGCTGCCGGCTGCGAGGGCTTCGCGCTCGAAGCGCCGAACGATGTCGGGCTCCTCGGCGACGTTCGGGGAGAGGACCTTGATCGCGACGTCGCGGTTCATCCGAGGCTGGCGTGCGAGGTACACCTCGCCGAACCCGCCGCGGCCCAGGAGCGATACGACGACGAACGTTCCCTGCTTGAGCGGCGCGCCCGCTCGGAGGACTGCCAAGACCAAAAAGTCCTAGAGAAGGATTCGGCCCGATTATAGGGCTTGGAGGAACGCTACCCAACCCGTGATGGTGACGACGCTTAACGCCGTCGTGACGAGTGCCACGCTCGAGACGAGGTCGGGCTCCGCGTCGAACTCGGAGGCCAGCAACGTCACGTTCACCGCGGTCGGCATTGCCGCCTCCAGCACCAACACCTTGCCCGTCAGCGGCGAGGGCTGAAGGAGGGAAACGAGGACGAGACCGATGGCCGGCGAGAGAATCAGCCGGCCCAGGCACGTGGCGACTAGCGGGAGGCCGACTCCCTGGAGCCGCAGGCTGGCCACCTGCATGCCCAGCAGGATGATGACGATGGGGATGGCGCCGCCGGACAACACCGTTACGGACCGCTGGATGACAGGGGGAAGTTCCATACCGAGCATTCGCAGGAGCCCAGCCGCGACGGCGACCCAGATCACGGGGAGGCGCACCATCGGGACCACCGCGTCGCGCCAGGGCAGCTTCCCGCCCGCAGCGACCGGCACCGCCACGGTAAAGAGCAGGATCGATGCGAAGGCGGCGAAGATGACCGCGCGATCGAATCCGTCCTGGCCAAAGGCGAAAAACGTCACCGGAAGGCCGTAGTTCGCCGCGTTCACGAAGGCGAGGGACAAGGTCATGCCGGAGGCCTCCGACCGCGACAGCCCGAATGCCCGCGCTGCGAGCGTCCCAAGGCCGATCAGTATCGCGGTGAGGAGCACGGCGAACAGGGCGATGCGGAGCATCTCCTGTCCGCCCATCGTCGCGGTCAAGAGCGAGTTCAGCAGCAACGACGGGACGAAGATGTAGAGGGCCAGCCGCGCGACGGCGCGCACGTCGATGGCCAGGGTCCGTCGGACGAGAAATCCCACGCCGGCCATGAGGAAGACGGGCGCAACGACGTTGAGGGTGATGCCGAGCAGGCCGACGATGACGGCTATCGGACGCTCCAAACGGGGAGAGCGAGGTCACGCGGCCGCTGGTGCCGAAGGGGGGACTCGAACCCCCACGGGAGTACTCCCACTACGCCCTGAACGTAGCGCGTCTGCCAATTCCGCCACTTCGGCGCGGATCGTTTTTTTTCCAAATCTCGGGGGGCCGCCTGGTGCAGCCGGCTGGCCCTTTCGACCTCTCTTCGAGTGACCTACGTGCAGGCGGCTTATTCGCCCTCACCTGGACAGGGCGCAAGTAACCGCAGGCCGCCGCCATGGGGACGCCTTAGCGACTCCTCCAACTCTCGCTGCTGCTCTGCCAGGCAGCTCGCGCTTTGCGCCTCAAGGACGCTCCTTCCAACCAGATACACCCCAACGACCACCAGCATGACCATAGCAGCGGAAAGGGCGAGGCGGACCGGTTTTTGGGTCACCGCGTTCTGCCGGCTCGGCCGTTCCTCATGGGATTCTTCCTGACTCATTGGTCTGGCTTCGGCTTACGGCAATGCGACGTGAAGACTTGTCGCGTTTTTTGGCACACAGACATGGACCCGGGGTCTTCCGCTAGGGGACCCAAGGGCATCTAGAACCCTGAATGGCGTCCTCCCAATATTCGTAGTACCACTGGTTCGGTCTGACGCACCAGGACCACGAACTGTTCGGCCCGCTTGCATTGACCCAGACGACGTTGAACGGCGGGGCGGTGCGCAACTGATAGGGGCATCCAACGCAGGTCACATCCTCGACGTCCCAGGTAAGATCTTCTGGCGCCCAGGAGAGCCCGCCTGTGCTGTCCAGCACCTCTACGAAGGCTTCCGAGTAAGCTATCGTCGGGCTAGATCCCCCGAGGTCATAGGACGTGAGAAACACCCAGTTTTGACTGGGGTCGAGCCACCAAGCTCCCCAGAGCGGGCCAATTTCACCAAAATCTCCTTGCATGCCAACTCGCGAGAAGCTATTGTCCGGCAGCGCCCAATACCATTGCGGGTCCTCTCGGCCGCCGGGGAACTCGGGTCCATGCCGTTGAGCGTAAAGCCAGGCGGCTCCGAAGCCTGTGTCTCGCGCGTAGCCAACCTCAAAATACTTCGGAGCGCCAGAATAGAGGGACACAAGCACGCGATCCGATACCGAGCTGTACCAGCTGCCCGGGGGCGGATCCTCTGCGATAGCCCATGGGGTAGCGTTAGTGCCAGCTATTGTCGACTGGTTGAACGAGCCGGCCCAATACTGGCAAGTTCTCCCGCCGTTCGGATTTGGGCCGCACCGCGGCAGGTAGGCGGCCATGGCAAAATGTGGCACTGGGATCGAGGCCGCAGAGACCCCTGGGTCAGTCGGCCCCTCGTCGGGTGGGTTGATAGCGCTGGTCGTTTGGCCGGACGTAGGCGTGGGAGCGGCTGGCAGCCGCGTATCAGGGAAGCCGTCGCCGTGCGATGAGGCAGCGGGGTTGCTACCAGGCACCGCCCTGCAGCCGGCCAGATGCGGATACGGACTTGCGGGCAGCGGTTTGGTAGGGTCGCATTTAGGAGCGGATCGTAGAAAGGCTGCCATCTCTGCGGTGACGTGGGGGATGGGGGGGGGCAGGCGGCGCATTCGGCGGCGCAAGCGACGCGACGGCCGTGCTCTGGGCAGCGGTCCCTAAAGGCAGCGCGAGGGCAGCGAGGCCCGCCCATCCGAGGAGCACAAACATGGCGGCTGGAATGCTGCGCGGTCTCGATATGTCATGGCCTCCTCATGATTGGCATCGCCCATCCGGCCGTTTACGTCGCGCTCACACTGGGGGGGCGCACGGCACGAATGATACAGGGGCGAATCGGCTGTCTCCAAAGCCCCCGGTTGGTGCCACGCCCGGAGCGAGTCAAGCCTCTCACGGGGCGCCCCCAGGGTGTGTGCATCGGGCCGGCGTCCGTGCGAGCTGGCACTGCGAGGAGCCTCCGGTCTCGAACCCTACCCAGAAGAAACGACTCGGCGGTTCGCCCGCTGGTGCCGAAGGGGGGACTCGAACCCCCACGGGAGTACTCCCACTACGCCCTGAACGTAGCGCGTCTGCCAATTCCGCCACTTCGGCGCGGAGCATGATTATACCAGCGGCCGGTTGGGCCGCTTTCGATCCTCCTACTCCGTGTCGGCGTAGCGGCGGCGCTCGTCGAAGTCGCGGACCACGCCCGCGAGAAACGCCTCGGGCGGACCGATGCGCGACGGGTCCAGGTCCAGCACGCGCGCAACTTCGCCCGCCAGGCGCGACGCCAGCGCGTCGGCCGCCTCCGGCCGCAGTCGATCGGCGCGGGAGAAGAAGTCCCGTATCAGCGTGTAGTGAGCCATCGTCAGCTTGCCCGTGTTCCCGTGCGCCGATGCGTTCGCGGCGATTGGACGCGGCAGCTCCACGGCTGCAAGCGCCCGCTGCCGCAGGCGGCGGGGCTCGCGGACGACGATTGTGCCGGCCGCGATGTCGCCGAGCCGGCGGCTCGATCCGTCCACCACCATCGCGAACACGCCGATCAGGGCCGCCTGGTCGATCCACCGCAGCACGTTCCGGACGAGGGCGGTGACGAAGTCGAGCGGCCGTCCGTCGCGCCGAACGACTCGGAGCCCAAGAAGCCGCTTGCCCGGCGATTGGCCATTCCAGACCAGCTCGAAGAGGAGAAAGTAGCCCCACCACCCACCAAACGCAAAGATCAGACTCACTGCCAGGAAGAGGCCGGCGATGGCAGCCGCGCCTCCCGGATCCCAGGCGCGAATCGCGGCGTCGGCGGCTCCGCCGAGAACCATGCCGCCGACGATCAGCACCACGTAGGAAAACCCGATGACAACATAGTCGATGATCGCGGCGCCCAGGCGCGAGCCGAGGCCCGCGACGTCGAACCGCAGCTCGACGTTCTCCGGCGTGAGCAGCCTATAATCCTCGCGCATGCAGCCGACCCCCCACCTACCGTGATCGAATCGTTCGTGCAGCGCAGGCGCGGCCGATGGGAGCGTCTCTCCGAGCTTCTCGACTGGGCCACGCGGCGGCCAGGCTCCTTGTCCGTCGACGAGCTGGAGGAGCTGGCGCGCCTCTATCGACGGTCCACGAGCGACCTGGCCATCGCCCGACGCGACTTCCCGGACGATCGCGCGACGGTCTTCGTAAATCAGCTCGTCGCGCGCGGCCACGCCGTCGTCTATCGCGAGCGTCCAGCGTCATCCCGTCGAGTCCTCCGCTTCTTTTCATCCGATCTTCCGCGAGAATATCGGTCGGCCTGGCCATTCTTACTGGGCGCCGCGGCGCTCCTCTTCGTTCCCCTCATTGCGATGGCCGTCGCCGTCGTGGCCGACGCCGCCAACGCCGGCCTCGTCCTCTCCCCCGAGCTGGTGTATGCCATCAAGAACGGAGCCTCGTGGTTCGACGTCGACATCCAGCGCCGTTCCCTCGTCTCCGCGTTCGTGATGACGAACAATATCCGAGTCGCGCTCCTGGCGCTCGGCGGAGGGATGCTCGCGGGAGTCGGCAGCGCGGCAAGCCTCGTCTACAACGGCGTCTACATCGGGGCCGTCGCGGGCGGGCTCATCGCATACGGGCTCGCTCCGCGCCTGGTGGGCTTCGTTGCGCCCCATGGCTTCCTGGAGCTGAGCGTCATCGTCATCGCAGGCGGATGCGGGTTGATGTTGGGCCGCGCGATCGTGTGGCCCGGTCTCCAGCCACGCGGCGCGGCCCTCGTAGCCGCCGGCCGTCGGAGCACCCGGCTCCTCACGGGCACGCTCCCGCTGCTGATCGCCGCCGGCTCGATCGAGGGTTTCGTCTCCCCCGCGCAGTTTCCCTGGCCCTGGAAGCTCGCCATCGGGCTCGCGACCGCCGTCGCGCTCTACGCGTACCTCCTCCTCGCGGGCCGCGCCCCGCCGACCGCCGCGGCCACGTCATAGGAGCGCGCGCGCCTTCATCTCGAAGTACCGGTTGATCGTCGCCGGCGTCAGCCCATCAGCCGGCGTATCGACCGTGAGCACCCCCGACCGCCGTAGCTGGTCCAGCACGATTGTGCGCTCAGCCATCACGTCGTCCGCCACGACCTTCGCGTACAGCTCGTGCGTGTCGCCCGGCTCTCGATCGACCCACGAGTCGACGTCGGGGTCGCGCATGGTAACGCACAGGGGCAGGTGATGCCTCGCGAGGAGCGCCAGGTGTCGGCCGATCAGGCGCGCGACGTCGGGGTCCGCGAGGTCCGTGAAGAGGGTGATGAGGGCGCGGCCGCGGAGGTCCGAAGCCAGCCGCCCGAAAGCGAGCGCGTAGTCCGATTCGACCGGCTGCGGCCGAACCGCGGAGAGCTGGTCCAAGATTCGAAGGAAGTGGGCGCGCCCTCGACGCGGCGGCGTATACGCGTGCAGGCGGTCGGCGAAGCTGAGCAGCCCGACCCGGTCGCCCCGAGCCAACGCCACGTGACACAGAATCAGCGCCGTATTGATGGCCGCGTCGAGCTTTGTGAGATCGCCGACTCGCGACAGCATCATCCGTCCCGCGTCCAGCATCACGATCAGGCGCTGGTTGCGCTCGGTCTCGTAGACGGTCGTGATCGGTCGGTGCCGCCGGGCGGTGGCCTTCCAATTGATCCGCCGATATTCATCATCCCGCGTGTATTCGCGAAGACTTTCGAATTCGGTCCCGCGGCCGAGCAGGCGCGCTGTCCGGAGGCCCATCTCCCGCAGCAGTCCTTTGCGCGCCAGGAGGTCGTACCGCTGCGCCTCGAGGAGGTTTGGATACACATCGACGTCTTCGGCCATCGGGATCGTGCGCTGGAGCCAGAGCAGCCCGAACGGCGTGCGCCAGCGAAGCGTCACGTCGCCGAAGGCGTAGCGGCCCCGCTCCAGCGGACGGGTCGCATAGGAGAAGACCCGAACGCCAGCGGGGGGAACTGCCCCCTCGCTGAACAGTCGCTCCGACCTGAATTGAGCGGGGGGCGTATCCCGAAGGCGGATGTCGATCCGCTGGCGTGAGCGGTTGTCGACGACCAGATCGATGGCGTTGTCCGCGGCCAGATACAGGCGCGGGTGATGGCGTCGCGAGACCGACAGCAGCCACGGGCGGACGGCTACGGCAACGTCGGCCCCAACGGCACAGAACAGCAGCAACGCCGCCGACGCCGCCACGCCGAGAAACGCCGGCGCGACCTGCCCGAGCGCAATCGGGATGATGAGGGCGAGCGTAAGGAGAAACAGGCGGATTGTGGGCGCGGGGACGTCGCGGAGCCAGGTCGTCATCGCTCACGGCCAACGGGCGCTCGTCGCCCTCGCACATGGGGCGGAGAAGGCGGGTTCAGCGTGGAACTTCCAGCCCGGCGAGGATCCGCGCGACCGCGTCGTCAGGCGTCACGCCCTGAATCTCCGCTTCCGGCTTCAAAATGATGCGATGGCGATAGGCGGGTGGAACGAGGGCCTTGACGTCGTCGGGAATCACGAAGTCGCGCCCCTCCATCAAGGCAAGCACCTGAGCGCCGCGCATGACGGCAACCGAAGCCCGGGGGCTGGCGCCGAGAACGAGGTCCGGCGACTGCCGCGACGCGCGGCCGATCTCCGTGATGTACCGGAGGACCGCGTCGTCGATCCGTACGCGCGCGGCTTCTCGCTGCATCACCTCCACGTCGGCGGCGGAAACGACGGCGGGGAGCGAGTCGACCAGGTTGTGGGGATCGCCGCCATCCCGGTGTCGGCGAAGGACGTCAACCTCCTCGTCGGCCGTGGGATAGTCGACGAGCACTTTGAACTGAAATCGGTCGAGCTGGGCCTCCGGGAGCGGATAGGTCCCCTCGTACTCGACCGGGTTCTGGGTCGCGGCCACGAGAAATGGCGACGGGAGGCGGAACGTCTGGCCCTCGATCGTCACCTGCCGCTCCTCCATGCCCTCCAGGAGCGCTGCCTGCGTCTTCGCGGGAGCGCGATTGATCTCGTCGACGAGGAGGATCTGGGCGAAGATGGGACCGGTGCGAACGTGGAAGCTGTTCGTGGCGAGATCGAATACGCTCGTGCCCACGACGTCGGACGGCATGATGTCCGGTGTGAACTGGATCCTGCCGAAATCGCCGCCCACCAGGCGGGCGAGTGTCTTCGCGGTGAGGGTCTTCCCCGTGCCCGGCACTCCCTCCACGAGGACGTGGCCGCGTGAGAAGAGGGCGATGGCCATTTGCTGGAAGGGCTCTTCCATCCCAACGACCACGGTTGCCGCGGCGTCCCTCAGACGCTGCCATACCGCTTGCAGGCGAGGGCCCATGGCCGTAGCGGGATCACCGTCGTTCAAGGCTCAACATCCTTTCGATCTCCCGCGCCCGATCCAGGAGCGCACCCTCGCTGAGAGCGCCCGAACCGAGCACCTCGAGGTCCTCGGCCAACCGGCTGGCGTCGACGGGGTTGCGCTGCGCCAGGAGGTCCGCGAGCGCTCGGCTCGGGAGGTCCGCCCGCACGCCGATGAGATGCGCGATTCGACGTCGAACCTGGGCAGCATATCGCTTCTGGATCCACGTTGTCGCGCGCGCCCGCTGCAATAGTCCCGCGAGCGCCGTCACGTACTCACCGGATGACCGGGCGGGTGATGGGACCGCGGCGATGGGCGGCCCGAACCGGCGCCCTCCCCACAGGGCAAAGAAGAAGCTCATCAGCGCCGTGTACCCGATAGCCCAGCCCCATGGCGACGTCCGCGCAGCGCTGGTGAGATTCTGTGCGGCGCTGGGCGCATGGTGAGACTCCTCAAATACGACGGATTTCGATCGCGGAATCTGCGCGACTGCGTGCACCGCAAACGTCGCATTGGCATCGGTCGCGATGGACTGGTTCGCAAACAGCGCATCCGACGACGCGACGTACACACGCCCGGTGCCCAAGCCCCGCGCGGCGCCGAAGACTCGCCCCTCTTCCGCCAGGAGCGGCACCCAAGCGTCGTTGCCGAGTTCGAGGGCCCACGACGACGCGACCGCGAACACGGACTCGGCCGGCATGAGCCCCGGCGTAGATCGCGCGGATTCGGTCCACGGGACCGGAGTCAACCGAATCTCGAGCTGCCGAGAGAGCGCATCCTGCGAACCTTGACCGATGCCGGTCGCGGCCAGCCCCGGCGCAGGCAGGTACACGAGCACGCCGCCGCTCTCGACCCAGTTCACCAGCCCGCTCGTCTCGGCTTCTTCGAACGGTCGAACGGGCCACAAGACAAACAGCGCACCGGCGGACCCGTCCAGCGCGTCGCTCGAATGGTCGAGGCGCTGGACACGGTATCCGAGGCGCTCCACAAGAAGCGCGAGCGCAAGGGCGCCATCCCGCTGCGCGTCGGTGCTCGTCAGCTTCGGCTCTTCTCGATCGCTCACCCGTTCGGAGACGACCTGCCCCACCAGGGCTCCGATGAGCAGAAAGCCGGCGAGAACGAGGATAGCGCGATGCGCACCGAGCCAACTCCTCACGCCGCGGCCTCGCGAAGGGCCCCGGTCAGCATCAGGAGGTCGTGATAATCCGTTTCGGTTACCTCTGCGGCCCCATACCAGAGGCTGTCGAACCCGTTGACCAGCGGCCCGAGGGCTCGTGCGATGGCGGGACGTACGGCCGAACGCGCGTGGCGCAAATGCTCGCGATTGGTCGCGGAGGGGTCGAATCGTACGCGCTCGTGCTCCTCGACGAAGAGGAGCGCCGAGAGCAGCAGGAAATGACACGCGTCCCGGTATCTTCCCTCCGTGGCGCACTCGTGCGCCGAGACTAGCGCCTGCGCGTCGGTCAGCTTCGCGTTGCCTGTCGACGCCAAGGCCTCCGCCTGGCGAACGAGGACCGCGCGGATGCCGAACCGATACAGCGAGGCGAGCGCGACGGCCAGGACCAGCCAGAGCGCCACGACAAGCGGACCGGAGAGCACCGCCTCGAGGAGATCCAGGAGCCGATCGAACGGCCAACGGGCCACGTTCCATGCAAGGCCAAGCAACCTCTCGACGAGCAGGACGGCGGGGAGGAGCCAACCCGGAAGCGAAACGGCGGCGTCCGTTCGGTGAAAGCGCGGGTCAGCGAACACGCTGGCGAGGAGGGACTGGACGTCGGCGGAGTCTGGCGACGATGTGCCGCCCGCCCCAATAGCCTGAGCCGCGTCCAGCCGAGCCGCGGCGCGTTGTAGATCGGCGGGCGTCTCGCGAAGCGGCTCCGAGAGCCACTGCCATCCGCGCGTCGCCGGGTCGGATTCGAGCGCGTCCACGGCGCGGTTCGCGAGCCGCGTAGGGTCGTCGCCCTCCGCCGTTCGCGCCTCATGGACGAGGCTTGCCGCCGTTCGGACCGCCGCGTCTCCGTCCGCGAAGGCGGATTCCGGCGACCGCAGCGCGAGCAGGAGCCCGATCGCCGCGCCGACGGCGAGCGCCTTCACGGTCGCGCGGCCGCCAGCTCGACGATCCGACGATTGAGGTCGTAACCCTCGGCACGCGCGCGCAGCTCGAAGTACAGGACGGTGAGGATCGCCGCTGTGAACGGGAGGACGATGAGCGATATGGCTGACCGGAACGTCGCGGCGAGGACGACGGTCGCGGTGGGCATTTGCAGCAAGAATTGCGCGATGCCGATGACCATTCCGACCATGCCGGTCAGCACCAGCTCCAGAACGGCGATGGCGATCGTAGCGAGGAGGATCACCACCGCGGTGTGCCACCACGCACGGGCGGTAAGCTCCCAGCTGCGCCGCAGGGCGCGCAGCGCCCCGGCGCGCTCGACGACGACGACGTTCGTCGCCGCGGCCCAGCGCACGACGAGGTAGATCCCGACAGGAAAGAAGATCACGAGGGGGAGGGCAACGACGGCCAGAACGAGCATCAAGCGCACCATCGCGAAGACGCGCCGAAGCGCAACGCGGAAAGAGCCTGCCGTCGTCGGGCTGCCGTCGGCGAACTGCGGATCCACCAGCCAGGCGCACGCGACGGAGAGGGCGATCCAGGCGAGCGCGTGCGGGACCGCCCCGACGAGACTCCCGAGCACCGGGGCAATGGGCGATGTTCCGGCCGCGCTCACCAGGGCCTGGACGGCGAATCCCGGAAGCACGCCCCAGGCGGCAATGGTGACCAGCAAGCGGAAGTTGCGCCTCGCGAGCGTCAGCCCGCCGTCGACGATCTCTCCCACCCCCATGGGCGGGATCACGACGCCAGCTGCGCCCCCTCCGACCACGGATCGTCCCCCTTGCGCTAGCGGGCGACGATGTTGATCAACCGACCGGGAACGTAGATCACCTGGCGAACCGTTGCGCCGTCCAGGTGCGCTCGGACCCGGGGGCTCTCCGTCGCGAGATGCTGAGCGTCCGCTTGGGAGATGTCCGCTGGCGCCTCGATCTTGTCGCGCACCTTCCCATTGACCTGGACGATCAACGTGATCGTGCGCTCGGCGGTCAGCGACGGATCGTATTCGGGCCAGTTCTGCCGGTGGACGCTCTCCGAGTGACCCAACCGGTGCCACAGCTCCTCCGCGATGTGGGGGGCGCAGGGCGCCAGCAGGAGCACGAGCGAAGAGATCGCGTCGTTCCACGCACGGCCCGCCACCCGGCCCCGCATGCGCGACAGGCCGTTTGTGGCTTCCATCAACGCGGCCAGCGCGGTGTTGAACTTGAATCGGTCGAAGTCATCCGTGACCCGTTTGATGGTCTTGTGGATCAGTCGGCGCGCCTCGTCGTCCGCGGGACCGTCACGGGCAGGGGCGCTGTCCCCCGGGCCCTCCGTCGCCAGCGCCCAGACGCGGTGGAGAAAGCCGTCGATGCCGGAGATCCCCTGCGGATTCCACGGCCCCCCGGAGTCCCAGGGCCCGATGAACATCAAGTAGCACCGCACGGCATCGGAGCCGAGCCGCTCGACGTACTCGTCCGGATTCACGACGTTCCCTCGGGACTTCGACATCCGGCTCCCGTCGGGACCGAGGATGATTCCCTGGTTGTACAGACGGAGGAAGGGCTCGCCGAAGGAGACGAGGCCGAGATCGCGGAGCGCCTTGATGAAGAAGCGCGCGTAGAGCAAGTGCATCACGGCGTGCTCGACGCCGCCCATGTACTGATCGACCGGCATCCAATGCTCGACCGCCGCGCGGTCGAATGGCATTCCCTCGACGTGCGGATTGCAGTAGCGGAGCATGTACCACGACGAGTCGACGAAGGTGTCCATCGTGTCGGTCTCGCGCCGAGCGGGCCCGCCACAGCGGGGGCACGTCGTGTTCACGAACTCCTCGTCGTAGGTGAGCGGGCTCTGGCCCGTCGGCCGAAATTCCGCGTCTTCGGGCAGGAGGACGGGAAGCTGATCCTCGGGCACGGGCACTATGCCGCACCGGTCGCAGTACACGATGGGGATTGGCGTTCCCCAGTATCGCTGGCGCGAGATCAGCCAGTCGCGCACGCGGTAGTTCACCGTCCGCTTCCCGATCCCGAGCGACTCGAACCAGTCCGCGATCCGCTCCTTCCCCTCTTCCGACGAAAGCCCGTCGAACTGCGCGGAGTTCACCATGACGCCCGGCTCGGTGTAGGCCTCCGTCATCCGTGACGGCTCGGAAACGCCGGGCGGACGAATCACCTCTCGCACCGGGAGCCCGTGTTTTTGGGCAAACTCCAGGTCGCGCTGGTCGTGTCCGGGGACGGCCATGATGGCGCCCGTCCCGTAGGAGGCCAGGACGTAGTCCGCGATCCAGATGGGCACACGTTCGCCGTTCGCGGGATTGATGGCCTCAGCGCCCAGGAACACGCCGGTTTTCTCGCGCTCGGTGGAGAGCCGCTCGACTTCGGTCGCGCGGCGCGCCTGTTCCTGGTAGTCCCGGACCTCCGCGACGTGATCGGCGGACACCAGCGTGTCGACGAGCGGGTGCTCGGGCGCGAGCACCACGTAGGTCATGCCGAAGACGGTATCCACGCGGGTCGTATAGACCGGAATCTCCAGCTCCTCGCGCCCGGCGACCCTGAGGCGGAATTCGACCCCTTCGCTCCGCCCGATCCAGTTCCGCTGCATCGTCTTCACGCGCTCGGGCCAGTCGATCTCCGAAAAGTCCAGCAGCTCGTCGGCATAGGCGGTGATTCGGAAGAACCACTGCTCCAGGTCGCGCCGGCTCACCACCGTCTCGCACCGCTCGCACCGTCCGTCGACCACCTGCTCGTTCGCCAGGACGGTTTGGCAGTGGGGACACCAGTTCGCGGGTGCGTTCGCGCGGTACGCGAGCCCGCGTTCGAAGAATTTCAGGAAGAACCACTGATTCCAGCGGTAGTACTCCGGCATGCAGGTCGCGATCTCGCGGCTCCAGTCGTACATGGCGCCAATGGTCCGGAGCTGCGATTCCATCCGCCGAATGTTGGCGGTGGTCCAGGTGAAGGGATGAATGCCGTGGTTGATGGCGGCCTCCTCGGCCGGGAGACCGAAGGCGTCAAACCCGATGGGGGCCAGCACGTTGTGGCCGGCCATCCGTTTGTACCGCGCGTGGGCGTCGGCGGGGGCGAAGTTGTACCAGTGACCGATGTGGAGGTCGCCGGACGTGTAGGGGAACATGACCAGCGCGTAGTACTTCGGACGATCAGACGAGTCCGACACGCGATAGAGGCCCGACTCGCTCCACTGCTCCTGCCATCGGCGCTGGATCGCTAGCGGGTCGTATCGATCTGCCATGCCCTAACTACCACCGGACCAAAAAATACGCGCGGCCTCACGGGCCGCGCGCAATTCTGGAGGCCTGCGCCGAGGTCGGTGGAGCAGAGGGGAATCGAACCCCTGACCTCTTCCATGCCAAGGAAGCGCGCTCCCGCTGCGCCACTGCCCCAGAGACGCCTCACCCCTCGCGGTGTCGAGGCGGAAGAATTCTATCAGATCCGTTGCGACGGCTTGAACCGCCCCGGTCGGGGCCACTACACTACGCGAGGCGTCCCCCCGGTCCCCATCTTCACGCTGAGGAATGCGACCGTGGAGCAGATCGCGCGCAACGCCCTGGTATCCCTCCTGTTCGCCGTCCTCGGGTTCGTCCTACTTTTTGTCGGCTATCGCGTCTTCGATCTGCTCACGCCAGCCGACCTGGACCGGCGCATCTTCGAGGACGGCAATCTCGCGGCCGCGATCCTTGCCGCCGCCTTCATCATCGCCCTCGCCATCGTGATCCACGCCGCGATCTCGTAGCTAGCGATCGCGCTTCCGATAAATCGCCGTGATGTCCGTTCGGTCGAACTCGCGGCCGAACGACAAGCAAACGTGACTCGTCCACAACCCGAGCCCCACGTTCGACTCATCCTCGGTGTCGACCAGCCCGAAGTACACGTTCTCCGACGCCGTTCGATTGAACGACCGCCACGGCAGGGGCTCCGGCTCCTCGCCCAGGGTTTCCGCGGCGACGGTACCCGTCGAGGTGACGCGGTAGCGCTTGTCGTCGATGGTCAGGTGCACGGGGCGGCGGCCCGATGTGCCCTCCCGGACCCGCTCTTCGAACCGCACCAGGGCCCCATCCTGGGCGACGATCTCCTCGTACAGGCTCGTCCCCTGCTTCAGCACGCGGTGCTCGGTGTAGCGGAAGTACCCGTCGGGTGAGACCTCCACCAGGCTACCATCGTCCAGAAACATCCAGCGCCACTGGACCGTGCCGTC
>DASRDP010000079.1 GCA_035652535.1 Chloroflexota bacterium | reverse complement strand
CCGCAGACCCCCATCCTCCAGAAACCCGTAATACAGCGACGTCCCCCGATGCGAGCAGTGCTCCCCCAGCAGCCCATAGCCGCCCTGGGCATCCCGAAACAGAACCAGGTCCTCCCCCAGGAGCCGGACACGCTTCATCGGTCGCTCGGCCAGCTCGGAGGCCGCGGCCACCGGCTGCCAGTAGCGCCGCAACAGCTCCCCGCACGGCGTCCCGGGCCCAACGCGCGTGAGCAGCTCGTTCTCTTCTGTTGTCAGCATCGTTACCCTCCGACCGCCGCCAGGATCAGATCAGCGCAGGTCGGCGGGCAGGTTCGAGGCGAACAGCTCGTCCACTGCCATAGGCCGCTCCAGAAGATGCTGGTCCCGTGCGTCATTGACAAACGTTTCGAGCGCGTCGCGATTGGCGGCGAGCCCGTACGGCCACGGGTCGTCGCCGAGGAGTCGGCGGGCCTCATCGGCGGACGCGCCGACGAGGGGTTGCTCGCTTTCGATGGCCTCGCGCAGGCCCAGCGCCTTGGCCTCCAGAAACGCGCGACAGAGGCCTTCGATCAGCTCGGGTCGCGACCGCGCCAGCTCCTCTTTCATGACGATGAGATGCATGATAGGGAAAATGCGCGTCCGCTCGTAGTAGTCCCGTTGGGCCGAAACCAGGTCCGGATACGCGGGGACGACCCCATCACCGTGGGCCTGGCCGTCGCCCCTGCCGCCACCCGCCGCCATAGCCGCGTCGATCTCGCCATCGCGCATGAGGTCGCGCGGGCTCCGACCGCTGGCGTCCATGCGCACATCGACAACCGGTGGCATGGCGAGCGCGCCCATCCGCTCCCGGGCCGTGGTGACCCAATGGACCTCGTGCTGCGCTACGCCGTGCATTTGGCGCAGCACGAGCCGATGCCAGACCGAGGAGGTCATCCAGAACTGGGGCAGGCCTACGCGCTTGCCACGCAGCTCGGACGGGTCATGGATGCCAGCGCGGGCGGCGAAGGTGACGCCCGGCTGCAGAAAGCGACGCCCTGTGAAGAGGGGAAGGGCGACGATGGGCCGCCCCTGCTCGCGCGCCTTCGTGAACGTGGCGAGGGACATCTCGGCGACGTCGTAGGCCAGGTCGAGCATCTCCAGGGAATTGGCATTTACACTCCGCGCTTGGCGCGGGTCCACCGATGCGCCCGCCACAGTGGCGCGCCCGTCCAGCACGGGCCTGGTCAGGGGCGATGGGATGACGGAGAGTGTCAGCTCCGCGACTGCCACGGGACCTCCCAGATCACGGGATGAGGCGACGGACGGGCGTTCCGGTGGTGCGCGGCGGCCGACGCCCCGGTGAGAGCACATCGTACCGCATCGAGCATCTTGTGCTATAAGCAGGGGCGCTATAGCGCACAGCACCACGGTCGGAGGTTCAGGTGTGATGGCCCATCTCCGTCTCTCGCTCGTGGGGGGCGTCATCCTGGCGCTTCTCACTGCGTGCAGCCTGGAGCAATCGCGCCCCGGCCCCCGCGGCTCGACGACCGGCGATGGCCAGAAGTCGGCGGCGCCAAAGCGCGTCACCGCGGCGATCATGGGCGACCCGGTATCACCCTTCGGCCGCCTTTCGGGCTTCGGTCAGCGCGGGGCTGACGCCGTCGAGGAGCTCGTGCAGGTGGGGCTTACTAACATGGACCGGCAGGGCATGAAGCAACCGGTGCTGGCCGAGGCCGTGCCCACCGTCGAGAACGGCCTCTGGAGAGTATTCCCCGACGGACGAATGGAAACGACCTGGAAAATCAAGAGCGGCGCGAAGTGGCACGATGGCGGGTCGGTGACGACCGACGACCTGCTGTTCGCCGTGCAGGTGGGACAGGACCCAGACGTGCCGGAGTTCGGCGACGCCGCGTTCGCCGCGATCGACTGGGTCGAGGCCGTGGACGATCGGACGGTGACGGTCCACTGGATGCGTCCGTACATCGAGGCTGACGCGATGTTCGCCACGCGCTCGTACGCGACGCCGCTTCCCAAGCGCCTGCTCGCGGCGACCTATGACAACAACAAGGCGAACTTCACCCAGGCTCCGTATTTCGGCGACGAGTTCGTCGGATCCGGGCCGTTTCGGGTGCGCGAGTTCTCCCGCGGATCCTCCCTGGTGCTGGACGCCTTCGACGACTACGTTCTCGGACGGCCAAAGATCGACACCATCGAGATTCAGTTCGTCGCGGACCCGACGACGATCGTCGCGCGCCTACTCGCCGGCGACGTGATCCTCACCCTGGGGAAGACCCTCTCCGTCGAGGAGGCGTTGGAAGTGCGCGCCCAGTGGCGTGATGGCAAAGTGGACATGGCGCCAGCCAACGCCGTGTCCATCTACCCGCAGTTCCTCAATCCGAACCCCGTCGTCGTGACGGACGTTCGATTCCGCCGCGCCCTCTTGCACGCGATAGACCGGCAGCAGCTCGTGGACGTGCTGCTCGGTGGACAGAGCAGCGTAGCGGAGAGCTTCATGTTCCCCAACCAGCCGCAGTACCAGGAGATCGAGGCGCGGCTGCCCCGCTACGCATACGACCCGCGGCGCGCCTCTCAGATGATCGAGGAGATCGGATACACGAAGGGGGCCGACGGCTTCTTCGTCGACGCGGATGGGCAGCCGCTGTCGGTGGAGATTCGCGCCACGACCACCGACATCAACCAAAAGAGCATGTTCTCGGTGGCCGATCAGTGGCAAAAGATTGGGGTGAAGGTGGACCCGGTCACGATGTCCCGCCAGCGCGCAGCCGACAACTCGTACGTCTTCACGTTTCCCGCCTTCTACCTGCAACGGTACACGAGCGACCTGCCGGGTTTGAAGAACCTGCACAGCTCTCGCAACCCGTTGCCGGAAAACAACTTTCGGTCGGGGAACACGTCGCGCTACAAGAACCCGGAGTTCGACGCGCTGCTCGACCAGTATTTCGCGACCGTGCCGACGGACGAGCGCGTGCGTCTGCTCGGCCAGATCATCTACCACATCGCCGATCAGGTGACGCAGCTCGGCCTGTTCTTCGACGCGGAGCCGACGATGATCGGCTCACACCTCGTCAACGTCACCGCGCGCCAGCCCGAGATCACGCAAGCCTGGAACGCGCAGACCTGGGACATCCAGTAGGTCGCGGCAAGCCTCGACCCGCGACGCCATGACGCTCTTACGCGGCGTGACCGACGCGACTCGGCTGGCTCGCGGACAGGTCCGGTTCAACGTTCGGGATCTCCGACCCGTTGTGGAGCAGCAATGCCTTGAGCCGAAGGGCAAGCTCATCAGGATCGAGCGGCTTCATCGCCCACGCGTCGCGCGCGGGGTTCAAGGACCCGGCGATCAGCTCGGCCGGACTCCCGTCCGACAGAAGGGCGAGCATCGGAATCGGCTGAGCGCCGTGAAAGAGCCAGAGGGCTTCTCGAAGCAACGATTGTGGCAGATCGGCGTCCACGATAGCCGCGGCGTGGGAGCGCGGCCCCTCCGGGCCCCCCGCGCGTGCCGCGCTGAGCATCGTCGCGACCTGCTCGGGCGATTGAACAACCTCGCACGGGATACCCTCCCGCTGAAGCGAGCCTGCGAGCTGCTCCACAGAACGATCGTGGGTGACAAGCAAGATGGTACCGGCGCGCATGATTCCTCCAGTAGTGACCGGGAATGACAGGTGGAAGGACGGAGCACCGTGATGGCACGGATTGGTCGCCTCATGCCCGGGAATCGTCGGAGGCGCCCGGGCGAAAATGGGTCAACGTCCGCCATGTCCTGTGTTTCAGGATAGCGCGGGAGAAGTCAGACTCAGCCGCCGCCCGCGTAACGCGCGTGAGACGATGTTGCGACCGATTCGATGCACTGTTGCGCTACCGACTGACGGGGGGAGGCACCGCAATCGGACGTGCAGGATCGAATAGCCGGGGCAATTTGCCCCTGTCTGGGATGCGGCTCCGCGACTGCGAACTCAGGCGAGGACCGCTGATCGTCGCCGCTGGTGGACCAGCACGCCCTGGGGGACCGGAGCGGTGCCCGCCCGTATGCGCATCGCCGCCATGTTCGTATCGATCACCGCGTCGGCCTCGCACGTGACGCCAATGGGATCGAGCCCGTCGCGGACGCGGTCCATCTGCCGCAGCAGCAGACGATCGAACATCGCGACGCCGCGGTCCGTCGTCGCCGGGTGCCAGCTCGCACGGTCGGTCACCGGGCCCTGCGTCTCGATCGCCATCACGTCCTGGTAGCGGAGCTTGTCCATTCGGTAGGTGGCGTCGGGGTAGACGCAATCGGCCGCGCTCTTGGCTTCGTTGGGCGGAAAGACGTAGTAGTCGGACGGCTCATCGTTGGGCGTCGGGTTGGGCCGCTCCCCATTGACGAAGATCACGTATTTCTTCGTGTGGCAGTCGTCGACCGGCACTTTGATTGACAGCTCCGTGAGCCGGCGAAGCATGTTCGGAAAGATCATCGGGTCTTCCTGAAGATAGCCGTCGGCCGTGACCATGCGCCGCATGATGCCGAACGAGACCTCGTTGTAATCGAGCGAGACCAGAGTGTGGATGAGGCCGCGCGTCGTGCTGGTGCACGGCTCGCGGTGGCCGCTCATGGTGTTCTGGTGGAGAATGTAGATATGGGCCCCGTCGAGGTTGTTCTCGACGACCTGGACCCAGTTCGCATCGAATTGGGTTTCCATCACGTGCTCGATCGGGTAATCCATCACGTCGAGGCGGCGAATGGGCGGCGCGGGAGCCGGCCCAAGGTACGCCCAGTACAGACCGAAGAGGCGCTCGACGGGATAGGCCCGTTGTTTCACCGACAAGTGGAAGCGACTACCGGCTGGCTCCGCTGGCGTCTCCAGGCAGTTGCCGCGCCCGTCGTACAGCCACCCGTGGTACGCGCAGGCGATTCCCCGCTCCTCGACCCGTCCATACAGCAAGGAAGCGCCGCGATGCGCGCAGTGGTCTGCAAGGAGCCCGACGCGGCCGGCCTTGTCCCGGAACAGCACCAGATCTTCGCCGAGGAGCCGCACGAAATGGGTGGGGTGCTGGTCGGAGAGAACGTGGAGCCCGGCGATGGGGTGCCAGTACCGGCGCAGGAGGTTTCCACCATCGGTGCCGGGTCCGACCTGCGTCAGCCGTCGGTTCTCTTCAGACGTGAGAAACATCCGCGCCTCCTGCTCGGGTAGGGTGGCTTCGCGCGCCACGTTCGGCGGTCCGATTATAGCGGTGGGCCCCGGGCTCTCTGGCGCCCGAAGGGTCCGGATCGTCAAAATTCACGCCCCTCTTGTATCATTATGTCAAGAATTGCGGGGTCGAGGGTGCCGTGGCAGACACAAGCGCGTCGGTGGAACGATATTCAGGACCATCTCAAAGGGGCCCTGCGGTGCTCATCATCGGGACGAGCGAGCACGCGGGCGAGATCGCGGGGGCTCTGTCCCTTGCGGGCTACAGGATTTGGAGCACCGAACGCGCGGACGACGCCAGGGACATGGTGAATCGAGTCCGACCGGACCTGGTCGTGCTCGATCTGCAGCTCTCCGACGCGGATGGCCTCCTTTTTTGCGCGGACCTTCGCGCCCAGTGGCCCGACCTCCCGATCATCACATTTCGCGAGACGCGTCGGCGGTGTGATCCGACCCTCGCCCTGCGGCTCGGCGCCGACGACTTCCTGGCCTATCCCGTCGACATTCACGAGCTGGAGGCTCGCATCCATGCTGTCTTGCGGCGAAGCATGCGACGCCGCGTGGCGCCGGCCCCCGAAGCCGACCAGATTCGGGTGGGCCAGCTCACGATAGACCGAACTGCCCGCCGTGTCACCCTGGCCGGGCATCCCGTCCGCCTCACGCCGACGGAATACCGCCTGCTCTGCGTTCTGGCGTGCAAGCCAGATGAAGTGGTCTCGCGCCCGGAGCTGGCCATGAAGGTCTGGGGCTACGCCAACATCGGCGGTGGGCGAGCGATCGACGGGCAGATCCATCGACTCCGCACCAAGCTCGAGTCCGCCGCGGACGTCGCCCCGGCCATCGTCTCCCAGCGCGGCGCCGGCTATCGCCTCGTCGCCCCCGCGGAATCATCGCTGAATCGCGCCTACGTGGAGCGATCCGTCGCGAACTAGCGCCTCGATCTCTGGGCGCTCGCCCGATAAGACCGATCTCCCACCGAGACGCCTCTCCGCACCCGATTGACGTACGAGGCCGGGTTATGATGTGCTCCGGCCGGAGCACGGACCACCCAGACGATGGACGGATCAAGTGACCAGCGAGCCTGCGGACATTGGAGTCGAGGCACTCCTCGGGAGCATTCGCGATGCCGTCATCGTGGGAGACGCGGCAACGCGCCGAATTCTCCTCTGGAACCCGGCATCCGAGGCGCTCTTTGGCTACTCCGCGGCCGAGGCACGCGATCTCGTCGTGGAGGACCTCGTTCCCAGTCACCTCAAGGAGCAATGCCGGGCGGGTCTCGCCCGATACGCGCGGACGGGCCGCAGCGACATTCTCAGCGCGCGCGGCGTCCTCGAGATCCCGGCGCTCAAGAAGAACGGTGACGAATTCACCGCTGAGATCATGTTGAGCCCGCTGCACAATGGCTCGGCGAAAGGTCGGCTCGTGGTAGCGACCGTTCGTGACATCACAGACCGCAAACGGCTCGAACGGCAGTTCGAGGAGCTGTCGTGGACCGACGGCCTCACCGGAGTCGCCAACCGTCGGCGTTTCGACGCGCTGCTCGACGAGGAGTGGCGCCGGGCCGGGCGCGACGAGACCGCCCTTGCCCTCGTCATGATCGACATCGACCATTTCAAGGACTACAACGACGTTCTGGGGCATCCCGCGGGCGACGACGCTCTGCGCAACGTCGCGCAGGCGCTCGTCGCGATCGTTCGCCGCGCGGGGGAAGTCGTGGCCCGGTACGGGGGCGAGGAGTTCGCCGTCTTGCTGCCGCACACCACGTTGCCCGTCGCGATGGACATCGGAGAGGCCCTCCGTTCCAGCGTGGAGAGTCTGCGCATTCCCCATCCGACGCGTCGCCCGACGAAGTACCTGACGATCAGCGCGGGAGTCGCGGCCGCGGAGCCGCTGGCCGGGTCGTCCGCCGCTGAGCTGGTGGCTCGCGCTGACCAAGCCCTGTATAAGGCCAAGCGCCGCGGACGGAACCGGGTGGAGTCGGCCGATAAGCCCTGACCGGCGTCGGCGCCGGTCCCAACGCCATGACCTCCCAGCGTGCGGGACAAGCCGCTCGCCCTGGGCCCTCGGCTTCGCTCAGGACCGGCCTGTCGAAGGGCGCGGCGTGCTACCGCACCCGCTTAGGAGGTGCGATCGTGACGCGCACCTTCCTTGGCGGTAGGTGCCGGGCGGACTACAGCTCCCACTTCTGCGCGATCTTGTCCTTAAAGTCCTTCGGGAACGCGTTGACGGCCGGAAACTGATCGATCCACTTAAAGGGGCGACACGCGTCGATCAGCACGCGGTCCGACGCGTAGCCGCGTGGCGATCGCTCTTCGGGTGGAAGCGCCGGCTCGGTCACCGAGGCCCAGACGCTCTTCACGATGTCGAGCCCTTCCCGGACGTGGCAGCGCGTCGCGATGGCCCAGATCACATCCGCCGGATTGGTGATGTCGACGTCGTCGTCCACCACCACGACGAACTTCCCGCCGTACGCCCCGGCGCGCGCCCCGGCGGCGACGAGGAGCGCCTGTTTGGAGTGGCCCGCATACCGCTGGTTGATGGCGATGACCGTGAAGGGTCCGGGCTGTCCTCCATAGACAAACCCCCAGACGCCCTTGACGTCCGGGATTCCGGCCTTTTCCAGCTGCTCCCACAGCGTCGCCGCGCCGAGAGGTATCGGCAGGTAGCTGGCCGGCGGCTTGAGGGGCGGCGCGCCTAGGATGATCGGATCGTCCCGGAAGTACACGCGCCTCACCAGCATGATCGGCGTCTCGCCCACGTTCGCGTCGGTGAAGTACCCGGGCCACTCGCCGAATGGCCCCTCTCTGGGCATCTCGTCATCGCGGAGGGGCGGCAGCTCCCCTTCCAGGACCAGCTCGGCGTTGGCGGGGATCGGCAAGCCGGTCGCGGGCCCGCGAATCACTGCGACCGGCGCTCCCTGGAGGTAGCCGGCGAACTCGAACTCGTTCACGTCGGGCGGGAGCGGCATCTGCGCTGCGAGGAAGATCGCCGGGGCCTGCCCGATGGTGATGGCGATGGGCAGCGGCTTGCCGTTGGCGCGCGCCCGCTCGAACGCAAGGCGCCCATGCTTGCCCATGTTCATCTTCACGGAGACGGTGTGTTTGTCCTGGATCATGACCCGGTACGTGCCGATGTTGACCTGACCGGTTTCCGGATTCTGCGTGATGACCCCGCAGCCGGTTCCGAGATACGGCCCGCCATCCAGCTCGTGCCAGGTGGGCGTCGGGAACGCGAAGAGGTCGACCGCGTCATCGGCCATCTGATTCTGGAGAACGGGCCCGCCTTCCTCGTACTGAACGGGTACTGGCCGATACCCCGCGAGCTTCTTGCGCCAGGCGTAGAGATATTCGATGCCGCGCAGCTCGGGCGCGATGCCCATGGCCGGGCCGGTCCGTTTGCAGGTCCGGAACACGTTTGACACAACGCGATAGCCCGGGGGGAACGCGGGGAAGCGATCGAACAGAAGCGCCGGCCCCTCTTCTTCTGCCGCGCGCTCCGTGAGCGCCCCCACCTCCAGGTGCAGGTCCACCCCTTCAAAATGACGGACCTCGCCCATCGCTTCCAGCATTGCGACATAGCCCCGCAGGTCGCTCACGTCCGTCATGTGCCCTCCCTCATGTCGTCGCCGCGAGGCCCGACCCAGGTCGGGGCGCGCGGGTCAGAGCGTTTCTGCGACGATTCGGAGAATGCGCTCGCGGTCGGCAGGGTCGTGGGCGTGGGGGATGATCGCGATCTCGTCCACGAGCCCCGTGGCCGCCAGTCGCTCCATCTGCTCTCGGGCCTCGGCCGGGGTGCCGGCAACTGCGAATTTCTCGACCAGCTCGTCGGGCACGATGTCGCCATGGGCCGTGCCCACCACCATGTGCTCGTAGTACTCGTAGCGGCTGCGGATCTCGTGGACGATCGCCATATCCTTCGGGCTGAGAGGAAACGGCAGATCCCGCTTCAGGACGCGCGCGACGTGCGCCTTGACCGCCACCCTCGCCTGGTGGCCGTCCTCGGCGATCGAGCACGGCGTCCAGCAGACGGTCTTGAACCCGTCAGCCTTGAGGTCCCGTCCGACTTCCGCCGCGCCGTGCTCGAGCTCCGTCCGTGACGCCTCCAGGAACGACGTATCCACGCCCACGAGGATGATCGCGCCATCGCCAAGCCTGCCCGCGAGCCGGTGAATCCGGGGACCGCTGACCGCCAGATAGGCTGGCACGCGGGCGCCGGGGCTCGCATACGTGAGACGTAGCGGCACCGCGCCGGGGTCGATGGTCTCGCCTGCAATGAGCGCCCGGATGTCGCGAACGGCCGCCTCCAGATCGCCGAGCCGGGCCGGCCGCGCGCCGAGCGTCTCGACGGAGCTGTCGCCGAGGCCGATGCCCAGCCGTACCCGCCCGCCGGTCAACTCGTGGAGCGTTTCCATTGCGGCCGCCGTGACCGCGGAGTGGCGAGTGACCGGGTTGGTCACCCCGGTCGCCAGCTCGATTCGCGTCGTCGCCTGCGCCATCGCGCCCAGCACGACGTAGGCTTCGCGCCAGATCATCTGCGAATCGCCGACCCAGGCGCACGAAAAGCCCAGCTCCTCCGCTAGCTGCGCCAGAGCCACCATGCGCCGTGGAGGCTCGATCGGGAAGAGTCCAACGCTCACCGGAACGCGGGGCACCGCCGCCTCCTCACCGTTGCTTGACGGTTTGAGCCAACTGCTCGGGCGGGGGCATCTGCTCGCTGCGCCCGCCCACCAGGACCTCTCCGTCCACGAGGACCATCGAGATACCCGGCAGATCGCCTGAGGAGAGCGCGTCGAGCGCGTTCGCGCCGTTCGCGCCGCGAATTCGGCCCATCAATAACAGATCGGCCGGATAGTCGGGCCGAACGAGGCCGGTGCGCAGTCCGTGCGCCTGCGCCGTGTTGCCAGTGGCCAAACACAGCGCCTGGGGTGCGGAGATGCCGCCGAGAGATGTCATCAGGGCGATCGTGCGCAGCATGCCGCGTGGCGCCGTGCCGGTGCCCGACGGCGTGTCGGTGCCCACGGTTATCCGATGCAGCGCATGGAGCTGGCGGAGCTGCTCCACCAGGCGGACCGACCAGCGCGGATTGCCGGCGTAGGCGACCTCCAGGTACCCGTCCGTGTCCCGGATCAGCTCCTCGAGATCCGCCAGTGGCATCGGGATCGGTCCGCCGCTGGCGTGCCCCACGATGTCCGG
The DNA here is from genome assembly GCA_035652535.1 of Chloroflexota bacterium. Classification (NCBI taxonomy): domain Bacteria; kingdom Bacillati; phylum Chloroflexota; species Chloroflexota bacterium. The sequence goes on along the minus strand of DASRDP010000079.1, from coordinate 151 downwards.
TTGGAGCGCCTTCACGACCGCCGCCCCGGCGGGGGTGCTGAGCCCGGAGCGCGAGACGCCGCCCGAGTGGATCTTGACGGTCATCCCGCGGGCCCGCGCCCACTTCGCATAGGCGATCCCCTCGTCCATCGCCGCGTCGTAGGGAAAGAAG
>DASRDP010000078.1 GCA_035652535.1 Chloroflexota bacterium | reverse complement strand
CCAGCAGGCCCAGCGGCAGAGCCAAGCGCCGTCTGCGCCGAAGACGCTTACCATTGGGGTCACGTCTCCCGTGACCGCCATGGCCATCTTCGGGAATCAGACGACCGCCGGCGGGTGGCTCTCGACCACCGAGGTCCACTCGGATGGCCTCATCACATCGGATGTACATACCCGTACCCCGATCGGGCGTCTTGCTGAGCGCGTCCCCAGCCTCGACGACGGATCGATCGCCCTCCTCCCGGACGGGCGGATGCGGGTCACCTATACGCTGCGTCGCGGTGTCACCTGGCAGGATCAGCGTCCATTTACGGCGCAGGATCTGGCCTTCTCCTACCAACTTATTAGCGACAAGGGGCTGCCATCCCCTTCCCAACGTGACCACATCGACCGTATCGAGTCTGTCGAGGCGCCAGACGACAATACGTTTGTGCTCAACTTCAAGGGCCCGTACTACCAGGGGGCGGCCCTCGGGGTTCGCTCCTTCTGGCCGCTTCCCGAGCACATCCTGGGCCCTGCCTATGAGAAGTTCCAACAGGATAAAGATCCAGCCGAGGTCATGAACCATCCCTATTGGACGACTGAGTACGTGCACCTCGGCCCGTTCCGCTTGACCTCATTTGACCCGCAGGCGGTGAGCTTCGAGGCGTACAGCGGCTACTTCCTGGGCCGGCCGAAGGTGGACCACGTGCGCATCCAGCTTTACACCGACACGAATACCCTTTACACGGGTTTGCTGGCCGGCGCCGTGGATCTCTTCCCAGACCTGGCGCTCAGCGTGTCGCAGGGATTCGAGCTCAAGGAGCGGTGGGAGAGCACAGGCGCTGGGACGGTCTATGTCAAACCCGGGATCACTTGGTTCCTGGCTCCGCAGATGCGCCCGTCCGTCCAGATAGAACCCACAACGATGGATGTGAACGTTCGGGCCGGGCTCTATCAGGCGCTCGACCGCGATGGGCTCGCCGAGGGATTGTTGAACGGTCATTCCGAGCTGGCTGCGTACTCGCTCCTGCCCTCGACGGACCCCCACTACGAGTCGACCCGCGATTCGCTCCGCAGGTACGCGTACGACCCGGCCCGGGCCAGAGCGAGCCTGCAGACGGCGGGCTGGACCCAGGGGGCTGACGGCGCCTTCCGCCATACGTCGGATGGACGCCCATTCCGCGCAGCCGTCTGGACGACGCCAGGATTCGAGCGTGACGTGGCCGCTGTCGCGGATGGCTGGCGCCGGTTTGGCTTGCAGGTCGACGAGCTCGTGGTCCCGGCGGCCCAGGTGCGCAACAACGAGTTCCGCGCCAGCTATCCGGGCTGGGATCTGAGTGCCCAGGGGAGCGGCGATGCGATCCTGGGCAGGATGCTCGGGCCGGCCGCCGGGACGGAGACCGGGTGGGTGGGCAACCGCGGTGGCTACGACGATCCCCGCATGCGAGCGCTGGTCGACGGCTATCGCTCGAGCCTCACGCCTGCTAGTCAAATCGAGTCGATGCGGGCCATCTCCGACTTCGTCGCGGCCGAGCTGTTGCCGCTCATGCCGCTCTACTTCCAACCCGAGCACCTGGGCGTTCGCCAGGGTGTGCTTGCCCTCGACGACCAGGACGGCGGCGAAGAAGCCGCCCAGATGTATGGAACCTTCACCCGCAACGCCTACCTGTGGGACCTTCAGGGATAGGCGGATCCCCTTAGGGCCGAGGGGCGCCTCTCGCTGCCTGGGCAGCGAAGGCTTGCTCGAGATCCGGCGGCATCGCCATGTCCTGCCAAACCTCGGGTCCACCGAGCCCATGCTCGATGTTCCAGGTCATGACGTCGAACATCTTGCCCGTGACCCCGGACGCGTCCTGGGTCGCCAGCCACATGGCGATGGGCACGATGTGGGAGGCCATCATCGGTCGAGGCCCGGGCTGGGCGCCCCGGGCGATGCGAACGCGAACGGTGTCATCGTACCAGGATGCGCGGGTGTGGCCTGGGATGAGGATGTTGACGGCGACGTTGTGCTCCTTGATCTCGTCCGCCAGATAGAAGCTCATGGTCGCGACGGCGGCCTTGGCGGACATGTACGGCATCTCTCGTGAATTCGGGCGCAGAGCGGTGTAGGCGCCGCCGTGCGAGAAATGCAGGATGCCGCTGCTCACGATGTTGATGATGCTGCCGCGCCGCTTCTCGATCATGGGCTTGACGAACCGCCGGGTGACCTTGAGTAGGCCGAAGACGTTCACGCCAAAGCTCTGCTGCCAGTGCTCGTCGGTCGTCTCGAGGGTCGTTACCCGGCCGGTCTCGTTCACAAGCCGCATTTGCAAGAGCGCGGCGTTGTTGATGAGCACGTCCGTGGTACCGAAGCGATCGAGGACCGACTGGTACGCCCGGTCGACGTCGGCGTCCTGCGTGACGTCCGTCTCGAGGGCAAGGGCGTTCTGGTTCTTGTCCAGTTCGGCCCGGAACGGCTCGTCGCCCGCCCAAGTCTTGTCGAGCGCCACTACGCGCGCCTTCGCTTCCAGAAAACCCTCGACGTAAGCGCGCCCCATCCCCCGGGCGCCCCCGGTCACGACAACAATTTTCCCTTCGAGCTCGGGATGAATCGGCATCTGGGGTTTCACGCTGCCACCTCTTCCTCGCACGTCGATCGGTTTGTCGGCGGGATGATCCCGCTTTATACAGGAGATCGTAGCCGCGCCCAGGGTCGAGCTACCCTCGTCGCGGTCGACGGGAACACGGTCACTGGCTGAGGCTCGGCGGCTCCGCCCGCCCGACCACGACCAGCGTCTTGCCAGAAGCGACCTGCTACGGAGACGCGCCGGCCGCAGTCTGGGTCGCTGCGGACCCGCCGCAGCCCATCAGTAAACTGCCCATGACCGTCAACGGGCCGCTGATTTCCCCGGTCCGCATCATCTCCTTCTGCGCCCGCGCGGATCAGCGCGCTCCCACGACGTGGACGGCTCGCAAATTCGTGTCGACGACGTGGTCGGGGTCGTGCACGACCGCAATCGGCTCTTCGCCGTTTGCCTGCTTCTCGATCTCTCGCAAGAGCAGGTTGTCGAAGAAGGCAACCCCGACGTCGCGTGTACCGGCGCGCCAGTTGTCCCGGGCTGAGATCGCGCCCTGGGTCTCGATGACCATCACGTCCTGGTTGGGGACCTTGTCCATCCGATAGCGGGCAATCGGGTGCGTCGCTTCGATCGGAATCTTGGTCGTGGCGGGCGGCATGATATACGTGCCCCGCTCCACCGTGCCCCAGTCGTCGATCTTGCCGCTGTTCAGGTCGACCCGGATCGCGAACTTGTGCGTGTGGGTATCGTCGACCGGGCACTTGACGGAAACCTGGTTCATGCGGCGGAGGATGTTCGGGAAGACGACGATATCTTCCTCGAGGTAGCCGTCCGTGATGCCCATGATCCGCATCACGCCATATGGGGTCTCGCGATACGCCAACGAGGCCAGGTCATCAAGGCGGCCGCGAGTGGTGTTGGGCACCGGCGGGTAGCTTCCGTCCGGGTTGCGTCGGAGCGCGTAGGTGTCCTGGTGCAGGACGAAGATGTGAGAGCCATCGAGGTTGTTCTCGACGACCTGGACCCAATTCGCCTGGTACTCGATTTCCATGGAGACTTCTTTGATCGGGTACTGCATGATGTCTAGCCGACGGATCGGCGG
>DASRDP010000077.1 GCA_035652535.1 Chloroflexota bacterium | reverse complement strand
GAACTTTGAGCGTCTTCGGATCGTACAACAGCATGCTGGTCATCTTTGCCCGTGACATCTTCGAGACGGGCCCGCAGGGATTGGGGCTCCTCCAGAGCGCCAGCGGCGCAGGCACGATCATCGGTTCGCTCGTCCTCGCATCTGTCGGCCACGTCACGCATACCGGGCGCCTGATGCTCCTCGGGGCGATTGGCTACAGCATCGCTGTTGCGGCGATGGCCTACTGCCCCTGGTTTGGCCTGGAGCTGCCCATCCTGCTCTTGGCCGGCACCGGCGCGGTCACGATCGGCGCCCTCCGCACGACGGTCTTGCAGCTCCACTCGCGGCGAGAGCTTCTCGGACGAGTGATGAGCCTGCACGCGATCAGCACGCGGGGTCTGGGCCCGCTCGGATCCTTCGAGGCGGGCGCGCTGGCCGAGCTGGTCGGGATTCGCTCCTCCCTCGCCATCGGCGCGGGCGTTTGCGTGCTGGCGGTGGCCCTGACGGCGGTCCGCGTTCCCACGCTCGTCAACCTCGTGACCGCCGCGCAACCGCGTGGCTCGGGCCGGCCGGTCCGCCGCGACGAGCCGGCCGGCATCCCCTGACCCCCATCGGCGCGTGCGAGGGTACAATCGAGTAGCACTGATGGGGTGGGCCGCGTGCTCGATCGCATCGAGATTCTGGACGACGACGCCCTGATCATTGTGGATCCGCAAAACGACTTCTGTCCCGGGGGGAGCCTTGCTGTCCCCCACGGCGACGAAATATTCGACCCGATCAACGCCGCGATGCGGAAGTTCCGCCACGTTCTAGCCACAAGGGACTGGCACCCCCGGGAGCACCGGTTCTTCCAGTCCTTCGGCGGCCCGTGGCCGTATCACTGCATCCAGGGGACGGAGGGCGCTGAATTCCACCGGCGCCTGGACCGGGCCGGCATCCAGGAAACCGTGGACAAGGGCACAGACCCACAGCTCGACGGGTACTCTGGCTTCGCCGGCACCGATCTGGCCGACCGGCTCCGAGCGCGCGGCGTCAAGCGCGTCTTCATCGCAGGGCTCGCAACCGACTACTGCGTTCGGGCGACGGCCATCGAGGCCGTCGCGAATGGGTTCGAGACATTCGTCCTCACCGATGCCATCCGCCCTGTTGAGCTGCAGCCGGGCGATGGCGAGCGCGCGCTGTCGGACATGGTGGCCGCGGGCGCTCGGCTGACGACGACTGCGGCCCTTGAAACCGCCGCCGATCGGCCCTAATCCTCACGTGGTCGCGGTCAGCCCCGCCGTCGTATCGCGCTGAAGGTCGAGAAGCGCATCGGATTGGCGAACGGGGTACCGCGCCGGCCGACGAATCGCGCGGAACTCGCCGGGCAGCCGCGCGAGCTCGTCTCGGCATCGGGCGCGAATCTCGTCGAGGGGCTCAGCATCGGCGGTGCGGCGTCCGTCAGTCATGACTTCCCGCAATAGAGCCGTTGCGTTCCTCGGTCCCGATTCCCCAACGAGCCCGATGACGTCGCCCTGGTAGCACTCGCCATCGCGCCGCCGCCACACCTGCTTCGCGCCTGGAAGGCTCACCTTTTCGGCGGAGAGCTTCAGTGTCGGCCGCCCATCATAGCTCACGAGCTTGTACGCGATGTCCAGGTACGGACGATCCTCGGACACTCCCATTCGCGTGCCGACGCCGAATCCATCGATGCACGCACCGGCCTCGAGGGCTTGTTCGATGGCATACTCATCGACATTGCCGCTGGCGAAGACGATGGCGCTCGTGAGGTCTGCTTCGTCGAGGATCGCGCGCACCTGGCGACTCAGCTCCGCCAGGTCCCCGGAGTCGAGGCGGACGCCGCGCAAGTGGTGACCCTGCGCTGCTAGCTCCCTGCCAACGATCGCGGCATTGCGTGCGCCCTGCAACGTGTCATAGGTGTCGAGCAGGAGCACCGCCGAGTCCGGATAGGCACGCGCGTATGCACGGAAGGCTTCCAGCTCGCTGGGAAACGCCTCGATATACGAATGCGCCATGGTTCCGGCTATGGGGATGCCGTAGCGCTCCCCCGCAAGCACGTTGCTCGTGCCCTCAAACCCCGCGACGTAGCTGGCGCGGGCCACCGAGACGCTCGTCTCCGGACCATGGGTTCGCCGCAGCGCGAAGTCGACGAGCTGCCGCCCCCCGCTCACACTCACACAACGCGCGGCTTTGGTCGCTACCATCGTCTGAAGCTGGACCGTGTTGATGATGAGGCTCTCGACGAGCTGCCCTTCGATCATGGGCGCGCGCACCTCGAGGATCGGCTCGTCGGCGAATACGATGGTTCCTTCCGGCATCGCGCGCACCGAGCCCGTGAATCGTAGACCGCTCAGGCGTTGCAGCAGTCGGTCGGTAAACCGCCCAGTGGACCTCAGATAGGCGATGTCCGAGGGTGAGAACGCATAGTGCTCGAGATATGTCAGCACGTCGTCGAGTCCCGCTGCTATCAAGTAACCGCGATCCGGCGGAAGTCGCCGAACGAAGAGGCTGAACACGGCATCGCCGTCCATGCCCTCGTCGACGTAGCTCTGGGCCATGGTCAGCTCGTACAGGTCGACCAGGAGGGGGGATGCCGGGGCGTCGTGCTTCATTGGAGGTCCGCCAAATCGTCGGAAACGCTCTGGTCGGTCTCTGTGCTCTTGGTCATTCCTGGTGGATTTTACCGGGCTCACCGCGCGGTCCGAGATCCGTCGACCGATCGAGGTCGAGAATGCGCCCGTAAGGCAATTCCCTCGTTTCCAACCGACCCACCTGCTGGAACCGGTTCACGTCCCCCTCGGCAACGTCGAGGTTGTCCCGAGCAACCTGCAGCTGCTTGCGGATGTCGTCCGGAAGCTCATCGCACAGGGCAAGGTCGATCGCACCAGCCGCCGCTGATAAACGCGGACTCAGACGTTCCCGCATCTCACCCGCCGCGAACACCACACCTTCGAGCTGCGCCGTGGAACGCTCGGCATCCCTGAGCCGGTCATTGAGCAGCTTCACGACGAGGGCCACGGCCAGGAAGCCGAGCGTGATCGCGACATCCTGAAGTGGGTTGATGGAGTAGATCGGAGGAAGATAGAAGAAATCGATGGCGAGGGCGCTGAGGGCGGCGATCACCACGACGGGGCCAAACGGCACGCGGCCCGCCGTGAATGCAATCGCGACGAAGTATCCGACGGCCGGGAATGGCCCGACGACCAGGTGCACGCCGTAACTCGCGGCGGCCGCCAGGAAAAAGACCACGGCGGCAAAGCCGTAGTTCCAGATGGAGACTCGCACGTTCGCCTCACCACTTCCCGGCGGCGCGAAGGTCGCGCAGCCCGCGTGCCGAATGCCACATTGGCATAGCGCGAAGATACAGCACACGCCGCGGTGGTGGGAAACGCGCAGCTACGCGGCCGAGGCCCTCAGGCGCTTGCCGTGGTATGCGCCGGCTCGTCGCATGATCTCGGCAAGGTCGCGCGTGCCGTATCTCGGGACATTTTCCCGCGCGGTCCACAGCTCGATCTGGTCCACGACGTTACCGTGTCGGCTCTCGACAAGCGCTCGCAATACGGCCATCGCCCGCTCGGTGTAGTTAAAACCCGTCACCACGATCACGACGGGAATTCCCTTCAGGTCCCCAACGCGATCGAGATACGCGCGCACGGGGCGCGAGACGCCCCGGTTGTAGCACGGAGACCCGATGACCAGGAGGCGATACGCCGCCAGGTCGTCGGGACTGATTCGACTCGCCGTGGACAGATCGACGGTCCACCCCTGCTCTTCTAGTCCAGCGGCGAAGGCCTCCTGCATCGCGCGCATGAGTCCGCCGGCTGCCGAGTGGTAGATGATCAGTGCCCTGCCCGCGTGGCCGATTCCCACCGTCCGCAATGGGGCCTCGACCTCGCGACTGACTCGCGCCGTGCTGGCGAGCACGAAGAGCAGCCAGGCGTCGAATACAACGGCCGCCGTGCAGGCCCAGATCAGGGCTGCCCCCACACCTTGGAGGAAGGCGGCGAGCGCCAACAGGGCTCCAGCCAGGAGGAGCCAGAGCGAGACTTGGCGGGCCTGCTCGACGCGGGGCTCGCCACGCAGGAGTCCGTCGCGGAGGGACCAGGCCACGACGAGGAGGAGGCCGGACCCGAGGCCTTCGGCGATCGCCGGCGGGGGGAACGACCACCCGTTGAGCAGCCACGCGAGCGCGCCGAGAAGCAGGGCGAGCGCGACTCCAGCCAGAACGATGGGGAGCACGTCGGCCCGGCTGGGAGGTCCATAGCGCGACGAGCGCGGATCGGTCGCGAGAGAAGCCTTCATGGCACGGCTCCACGAGACGCAGTGCTCATATCGTGCCGGGAATGCAGGCTTCGAGCCCCACCCCGTGGGGCGGACCGGCCGAGGACGTTCCGGGTGGGGCTAGATGCGGTACGTCTCGAGGGTTTCGGGGGCGAAGAGGTCGTCGAGGGCCATCCGGTGCTCCAGCAGTCCCTGCTCTATCGCGTAGTCCATGAGCGTCTGGAGCACGTGCCGGTTTGGCTCCAGCCCGTAGGGCCAGAAGTCCTCACCCATCACGTCCCGCGCTTCCTCCAGCTCCGCCGTCATTCCGGGCAGCATCAGGCGCATGGCCGAATCGTCGGCGAAGCTCGCGAGATATTCGGCCTTGGCCGCGCAGAAGGCCTTATAGAGGTTCATGGCGACCCACGGGTTGGCGCTCAGCACTTCGCGCTTGATTACGACCGTGTGCATGATGGGGAAGATGCGGGTGCGTCGAAAGTAATCGCGCTCCAGCTCCCGGTAGCTGGGAAAGAGGCGGGCGACGCGGTTGGTCCCGTCGCGGAAGGTAAGCGGCGCCCGGGCGGTGATGAGCGCCTCCACCTCGCCCGTTGCGATCATCTCGCTTAACGTTCGGCCCTCGGGGATCGATTCCAGCACTACGCCCTCGGGCAAGGTGATGTGCTGTTTTTCAATGCGGCCGGGCTCGAAGAGGCCACCCGAAAACCAGCGCACGTCGCGCGGCGAGACCCCGAAGTCGTGCTCGAGGATCCCGCGCATCCAGATGGCCGCCGTGATCTGGTACTCGGGGACGCCCATTTTGCGCCCTTTGAGGTCCTCCGGACTCTTGATGCCGGAGCCGGCGTGGATGAAGTAATAGCCGTGTCGGAACATTCGCGACGGGAAGACCGGGATGGCGATGAGGTCGTCGATCCCCCGAGCGCGACGGATGAGATACGACCCCATGGACATCTCGGACGCGTCGAACTCCCGCGACCGTGCCTGGCGCCAGAAGGTCTCTTCGACGGGCATACAAAGGTAGTTGAGATCGATCCCCTCCGCCTGGACGAGCCCGAAGCGCAGGCCGCGCGTCCGATCGTAGTCACCGCACGCGAGCGTGAGGGGCAGCTTCATCGCGCCCAGTACCCGAACGTCACTCCGTGGCCGGTGCCGGCCGGCGACCGATAGCAGGGCACGTAGTCAATAAGGGTCATCGTCTGGGGATCCATCGCGCCGGCTACGGTGATCCAGTTGAGAATCTCGGGCGTGCCCGGGCCGCGATTCAGCCGATCGCGCGGGATTGCGCTCAGGGCGTCCACGTCCTTTTCTTGGAGCGCGTCGATCACCATGTGGTCGAGCTCCTCATCGAGCACCTGGTGGCTCAGCCCGCCCGACGCCATGATGCCGACGCGCATTGGCGAATCCCAGCTCTCAATGGCGCGCCGAAGCGCCCTGCCCAGGGCGAAGCAGCGACCGGGCCGAGCCTGGCTCGGTGGATATCGATTCAGCATCAGCGGGACCATGGGGATCGTGCAGGTCGAATCGTAGAAATCGTAGAAGGTGGTGAAGGCCTCGTCGATTCCGTGCTCCGGGCGGAGGGCGCTCCACGAGCCGACGTCAAACTCCTGATCGATCAGGCTGTCGATCAAATGATTTGCCAGCGGCGGGTAGGACGGATAGGTTCGGGGTTCGTGGCGCTTGCGCCACGCCTCTACGGGCGGCGGCCCGCTGAGGTGCATCGTGCGCTCGTCTCGGACCCGGGGCTGGTCCTTGTCGCGGTCTGACAGCGCTTCGCCGCGATAGATGCTCATCACCGGCAGCACGTCGTCGCCAAGCACCGAGTGCTGGTTGCTGATGACGACGACCACGTCTGGCGCGGCCTCCTTCACTACACCGGCCAGCCGAGCGATGGCAGCCTGGCAAGCATCAAAGCGCTGCTGCCTCTTTTCCAGCGTCAGCTCGTTCTCGATGCTGGGACTCGCCTTTTCGAGGAGCGCCGCGTAGTCGTAGCGCGGGTCTTTCTTGTCGCGCTCCGCGATCTTGTCCCAGTCGGCGGGCTGGGTGCGAATCGTGGGCCCGTGGGAGCTGCCGAAACCGAGGACGATCTGGGCCATGACGAACCCCTCCACAGACGTTGCGCATCAAGGATACACTGTCGAAGCACAATCCTCCGTGGAGGCGCGCGATGGAGGCACCAGCCGACAGTCCCTGGCGCGGTTACTCGCTGGCAGAGCGAGACCGGAGATGGGAAGCCACGCGGGCGCGGGCAAGAAGCGCAGGATTCGACGGGATCCTCGTGCCCTTGGGGAATGGAATCGATGCGCGGTACCTGACCCAGCTCCGCCCGGCGGCTTTCGTCCAGTCTTCCACCGGCGGTCCGCCGGTCGTGATCACCGACCAGGGCGACACGAACGAATGGGTCCCCGAGACGCGCGCGGCCAACCGAGAGTGGACGCAGCCCACGGTTCGGGCTCTTTTGGACCTCGGCCTGGAGCGCGGGCGCATTGGGGTAGTGGGGTTGAGGGGCGGCACGGTCAGCCACGCGCGCAGTCCCGACGGCTGCGTCGTCGCAAGCTGCTTTGCCGAGGTCGTCCGGGCACTGCCCAATGCGCGATTCGAGGATGCCACGGACGTCGTGGGGTTCGTCCGTTACGTCAAGAGCGCTGAGGAGATCGCTTGTCTCCGCCACGCCGCCGCCATCGCGGAAGCGGGGATCGACGAGATGGTCGAGCTGGCGCGCCCGGGCGCCGACCTGGGTGGGCTCTATGCGCGCGTGATGGGACGCATGCTGGCGCTGGGCAGTGAGTACCATCCGCTTGCGCTAAACGTCGGCCCGATCGGCGGACCCGAGCCCAGGCGCCAAACGCAGCCACCCATCGGCCAGCGCTTGGAGCGCAACGACATGATCGCGAACGAGGTCTCGGCGTCGTGGGGACAGCAGATCGCCCAGGAGGACCAGCCGATTCTCCTCGGGTCCATCCCGGACGACTGGAAGCCGGTGATCGAGCTTCAACGGGATGTGTTCCACGCGGGCCTCGAAGCGATGAAGCCAGGCACGACGTTCGGAGAGCTCATGGACGTCGTGAATGGCTTTGGCGCGAAGCGCGGTCTCAAGACGCTCATCCTAATGCACGGCCGCGGTTACGGGGACGACGGTCCCCTCCTCTCACCCCGGGCCCGTGGCGAGCACCTTCGGGATCTGCGCATTGAAGAGGGCAACGCCTGGGTCTGGAAGCCGTACGCTATGTCGGCCGATGAGCGCATCCAGTTCGTATGGGGCGGGGACGTCGTCGTGACCAAGACCGGCGGTGAGGTCCTCTTCCACCGGCCTCACGGCATGGTGTCCGTCAACTCCTGAACCACCTCGCACAGCGGAGGTTTCCCATGCAGCTTGCTGCGGACGCAGTTTGGAACGGCTACTCGGTCGCGGAGCGCGATCGGCGGTGGAAGACCGTTCGGGAGAACGCCGGGCGGGCCGGCTTCGATTGCATTTTCGTCCCGCAAACGGTCGATCCCGATAATCTCTATCTTTCCTCCGACTCGCGCCGGGGCGTGCGGTCGGATTGCCGCTACCTGACTCAGATGGACAACGCGGCGGTGGTTCTGCCGACGGACGGCCGCGGCCCGATCGTGATCAACGACCGAGGTGCCGGGAACGCCTGGATCACGGACGCGCGGCCGGCGAACCGTGGCATGCGCGGCTCCTGGGCGAACGCGATGGCCGAGGCGCTGATCGAGCTGGGGATGGAGCGCGCACGAATCGGCGTCTCCGGCCTCAAAGCCGGG
>DASRDP010000076.1 GCA_035652535.1 Chloroflexota bacterium | reverse complement strand
CGCCTGACGGTGCGGCCGGCCTCTCCCCCTGCGAGGGCCGAGGCGCACGAGTGAACTTCCCCTGCGCCAGCCCCACCGGACGGTAAGGGCACTTGTGCGCGATTGTGGCCGTTTCGGGGCGCCGCTAACATGGACGCGCGTGACCGATTCTCACGAGGGGGATGAAGGCCGTGTGGTACCTGGTACTCTCGCGGAGGGTTCGAATGAACGCCGAGACGGAACCCCGTACGCCCGCTCACCGCGATTGGCTGGACGCTCAGCATCGCGCGGGTCGGCTCCTCTTCTCGGGGCCCACGACGGATGGCGCTTACGGTGTCTACATCGTTCTCGCCGATAGCCTTGCGGATGCGACGCGCATTGCCGGGGAGGATCCGTACCACGTCTATGGGGACAGGCAGATGCAGATCCTGGAATGGCGAGCCCACAGAGCCATGCGGCTTGATGGGCCGACGATCGAGGAGATCGAGGCAATCGCCCGCAAGCCGGGGTGATCCATCTCTGAGATCGCTGGTCCGGTTGCCGTTGTGGCCCCGATAGGACCTCCGCCGATACGGGAAATCCATCGTGCGGTAAAGTTATGCGTTACTCGCAGCAACGCGAACGCCGCAGCCAGGTATCCATTGTGTTCCGCCCCGCTCGCATCCATCCCGTTTTTCACTATGCCATCGCGGTCGTGGCCGCGGCTGGCGCATTCGAAATCGAATTGTGGCTGAGACAGTCGGCCCTTGACCGCGACCTGTTTGTGTTGTCCTACGGCGCGGTGCTCATCAGCGCCTGGCTCGGCGGTTTGGGCCCGGGGTTCCTTGCGATCGGCGTCTCATCTGCCCTTACGTTCGTCTTGCTGCTGTCTCCGGCGTACTCGGTCAGCGTCGAGCTGGATGATTTTCTGCGGATTGGCATCTTCATCTTCATCGCGCTGCTGACCAGCTCGCTGGTCAATGGCGAGCGGCGCGCGCTCGCCCGCGCCGAGGAAGCCCTACTGACTCGTAGCAACCTGATGGCGGAGTTGTCGCACGATCTCAAGGGGCCGCTCACCGTCATCAAGTCGACCGCGGAGCTGCTGCAACGGCAGCTTGCGCGATCGGGCCCCGCATCCACCGGCTTCGCGAACCGCCTCGAGACCATCGAGCGCGCATCGGCGCGGATCGCGGAGCAGATCGACGAGCTGTTGGACGCGGCTCGGCTGGATGCCGGCCAGGCCCTCGATCTGAATCGCGCACCGATGGACTTGGTGGCCCTGGTCGAATCCCTCGTCGAAGAACATTGCGATGAGCCGAGTGGCTGCACTATTCACGTCGATCACGCCGGAATGTCGGAGCTGGTCGGCGCGTGGGACGAGGCGCGCGTGTCGCGAGTGGTCGATAATCTGCTCTCCAACGCCATCAAATACAGTCCCCACGGGGCCGACATCGCGGTTCGCCTGCGGAGCGAAGACGGGTGGGCGATCCTTGAGGTCGAGGACCACGGGATCGGGATTGCCCGCAGGGACCTGCCCCACGTTTTCGAACGCTTCTGGCGCGGGACGAATGCCGCGCTGGCAGCATCGGGCGCGGGCGTGGGCCTGGCGAGCGCTCGCGATGTGGTCGAGCTGCACGGCGGGCGAATCGCCGTCGAGAGCGCTGAAGGGGCCGGGAGCACATTTACCGTGTCGCTACCGCTGTCCGCCCATCCGCCCGGCGAGGCCGCCGGGTCGCTCACGGCGTGACGATGCGGCGCAGGATGTGGTGCCCGGCCATGCACGCCGTCACGCCTTCGGGCTCGATGCGAGGAAGACGCCGGCCAGGGCCAGCAGCGCTCCCATGCCCTGGATGGGATGGAGCGCCTCCCCCAGGACGATCGCCGCGATGACGACGGCGGCAACGGGCTCGACATAGCTGTAGGTCATCGTGGGCTGAGTGCCCCACCGGTGGATGGAGCGGACCCAGAGGATCGTCGCGAGGACCAGCCCCAGGAGTGAGCCATATAGGGTGCCGGCCCAGGCCGCGACGGACACGTGGTCCCACGCGACCGATCGGAGCTCCGGAATGCTGAGGGGTAGGAGCAGCATCCCAGCGATGGCGAGCGTCGCGGCGGTCGCGCTCAGGGAGCCGGTGGCCCGGGCGAGGGGTCCGATCGCCAAGCCGTACCAGGCCCACGCGACTGCCGAGCCGAGAGCGAGGAGATTGCCCGTGAGGGTGATGCTTGCCGGGGCGGCCTGGTCGGTCTGGACCACGAGCGCCACGCCGACGATTCCCAGACCCAGCCCGAGCCATTGACGCGAGCCGAGCCGCTCACGCCGCGCTGCGACGAGCCAACCGGCCGTCATGAGAGGCGCGGTTGCCAGGAGGATCGCGCTGATGCTCGCGCTGGTTCGGTTGATGGCCTGGAACAGGAGGTACTGAAAGCTGGTCTGGGCCAAACCAGCCAGGATGAGCGCTCGCCATGCTGGCCGGTGGAGGCGGAGGGACCGCGTGTGGAGGACCAGGACCGCGAGCACCGCCGTCGCGATCAGAATGCGAAGGGTGATGAAGCTCAGCGCCGGGATGTCCCGCAAGCCAATCTTGGCCGCGGTAAACACTCCGCCCCAGAGAAGCGTGGCGGCGAGCGGCTCGATCAGAAGACGCGGGCGCGGTGCCGGGTGGCTATCCATAGCGGCTTCCGAACCTTGACCGGCCCGCGTGGGGCGTGGCGAACGAGATGATCGGATACACTGGCGGCGGCGGTGCCGAGCATCAGACTGGTGCTGGCAGCGCGGTCATCAGTCGGCGCGCGGCGCGCCTATCGAAAGACAAAGGAGCCGCCTCATGCCCGTAAAGCCCGTTGTCAAAATTCTGGCGAGCGACTTCTCCCACCTCGCCTTCCTCTACACGTGGCGCGAGTCGGGTGTGACACGCCAGCACGGCTTCGAGCTTCAGGTCCACGCGACCAAGCTCCGTTCCCCGGATCAGCCGTATCTCGAGAACCCGGACCGTGCGCCGCGGCTCCTCGACGGCACGTACGATTTTCTCAGCGGGCTGCACCACGAGCCCTACTACTACCGCGCCAAGGGCGACAAGCGCTTCGTGTACCTGGCGCAGGCACAGAACGACTGGGACGACCGCTTCGTCGTCAGCGACTCCATCCGGTCCGTTCGGGATCTCGAGGGGAAGACGGTGATCGCCGCCGCGCCGGCGCCGTGCGTGCTGGGTAACCTGCGCCACTCCATCGAGGCCGCCGGAGCCGACCTTTCCAGGATCAACTTCGTCACCGACACCCAGCGCCCGGGCGATCGCGCCAGCCGCACGCTCGACGCCGTGTTGTCGAACGAGGCGGCGGGGGCCGGCGTCGACCCACCGTTCGATCTGCGGGCCGAAAAGCTTGGTCTCCACGTGCTCGAGCTCCCGGCCATTCCCGTCATCCACAACTGCACGATCTGCAGCAATATCGAGTGGGTGCGCGAGAACGAGGAGACCACCCTCGCCTTTCTGCGGTCGATGGTCGACGCCATCCATTTCTTCAAGACGGAGCCATCACGCGTGTGCGAGATCCTGGAGGCGCACGTCGCTCCCGTTTTGGGGATCAAGAGCCACGAAGAGATCGAGCATCTGCAGAGCGTGTGGGCGCGGCTCTTGAGTGCGAAGCCGTTTCCGCACCCGCTCGCTGTGTGGAACGTCTACAACCTGGACGTCGCGCACGATGCCAACATCAATTTCATCGGTCCGTTCGACCTCTGGGACACCCATTACCTGCGGGCGATCGACGATAGCCAGTACATCGACGAGTTGTACGGATCAGCCCATGAGGCGGTGAATCCGCCGGTCAACCCGGCGATTTAGCCGAGCGCTCACCCCGGGTCCCCACAGAGCGCGGGACGCGGCTTCGCGCGTCAGTCGAGGGCCACGACGACCTGGATCTCGACCTTGTACTCAGGCTGGGCCAGCCCCACGCAGCCGATCAGCGTACCAGCGGGCGGATTTTCGATCAGGGACGGGCAATTCTTCTGCAGCCAGGCTCGTTGACGCGGGCCGCCTTCCGCCTGCCAATCCGCGATGCTGGTGACGAACGTCATGCGCTGCACGATGTTCTCGACCCGACCGCCCAGCGACTCGACCCGCTCCTTGATCGTGTTCCAGCAGTCCTCGGCCTGGTCGCCTATGGTCGCCCCTCGCCCGGTGACGCCCGACACAAAGGCGAAACGGCCCTCTGCGTTCACACCCTTGGCGAACCCTTGAAGCTGTCCATTGATGACGAGTTGGTGACTCTGGCGCATTCGGTCCCTCCTTTTCGTGGCTAGCCTATCCTACTATCGCGGCGGTCGTGAGGCACGCGTGCCGCGGCGTCCGAGCCACGAACCACCTCGGCGCACCCAACCGCGGGAGCTTGACGGGCGCACGCGACAGCCCCTACGCTCCCATTGTGAGGAAGACGGCAGTCCGAACACTGGACGCGGAGAGAGGCGCATGCAAGAAATCCCGGTTGACGCGGTCGTGAATCAATCCGATGGGGGTCGGCCCGGCCCTGACGTCGAATCGGAGGTCGTCGTCCTCGAGGGCATGCTCAAAGAGGGGCACGTTCGCGGGTTCACTGTTATGAGCGACGAGGCGGAGCGGACGGGTGGCACCAACACCGCGCCCTCTCCCCTCGCCTACTTCACCCTCGCGATCGGATTCTGACTGGCGACCCAGCTTGTGCGGTCCGCACAGATGATGAAGATCGCGATTCGCAATGCGCGCGTGAGGGTCCACGCGCGGTACCACCGCGCCGGCTCGATTCTCGCGGGGACGGCGACCGCCGGGTGCGACAGCGTGCGCACCGAGGTCGACCTCGACAGCGATGAGCCGATCGGGCGGGTGAGCGAGCTGCTCCGGATGGCGGAGGCGAGCTGCTACACGATCGGCGCGATCCGCGAGCCAACCCCGTGCGAGCTGGTGGCGAGCGTCAACGGCAAGCCCCTGGAGATCGCCCGCGAAGCCTGATTCGCGTCATCGTGCCAAATCGAGACGAAACGTCGCAGCTATCTCACCGACGATCTCGCCTCGGTAGTTCCGGATTGGCGGCCGGGCGAAGTCTGCCAGGGCTGACTCGTCAGCCTCGGTGAGCACGTTCACGGCGCGGAGCGTCGCAACGGCCGCAGACGGCACCGCTCGCGCGTTTCCGTCCTCGATCTTGAGGGCGATTCCCCAGCCTCGCTCCGGCAGGCTGATCCCGCAGCACCCTTCCGCGCCCGACTTGACGAGGACGCGGCCGCCAGCGCGCTCCATCAGCGCCGTGTCGAAGCGGCCCTCGCCCGCAACCATCTCGGGATGGGCGAGCATGGCGGTGGCGACGCGCCGCCCGGCTTCGTCGTGTGACCCAAGGGTATCGTGGCGCGCTAGCCGCGCGAATGCCGTGGCGAAGGACCGGAGGGGCATCCCGAAGGTCGGTACGCCGCATCCATCGATGGCGATGGCGATGTCCCGGGCGGGCAGGGACGCCGCGTCCGCAATGAGGGCGAGGTTGCGCCGCTGCATGGGGTGGTCGGGACGGAGATAGGTCCGGGCGTCCCAGCCCTGGTGAACGCAGGCGCACAGCATGCCGCAATGCTTCCCCGAGCAGTTGTGGTGGAGCGCAGTCGGCGGCTGGCCAGACGCCTCGAGCGTTGCGCGGGTGTGGGCATGAAGCGGGGGGTGAGCGCCGCACTGGAGATCATCAGCCGCCAGTCCAGCGCGCGCCAGCAACCCTGCGACGGACCGCGTGTGCCGGGGCTCGCCGCTGTGAGATGAGGCGATCAGCGCGATCTCGGCCTCGGTCATCGCGAACCGATCCACGGCGCCGGTCTCGACAACGGCCATTGCCTGAAACGGTTTCGCCGAGGAGCGCAAATAGGTCAGCCGCTCGGGATCGCCTACAACGGCAACCAGCTTTCCCTCGGTGTCGCAGACGGCGATAGAACCGCAGTGCACCGATTCGATCTGCGATCCTCGGGAAACGCTGACGAGCGGGGCGCTCTGCACGGCGAACCCTACGCGCTGCGTTGAGATGGATCGCGGATCACGCCGGATTCGTGATCGCCTTCACAGTAAATCACGAGACTGAAACATATGATGACCGGCAAAGCGTGGGGAGGTGACCCATGGCGGACATCAAGACGATGAAGGCGAGCGCTCACGGGCAGGAACGGGTGCGTGTCTGTTCCGGGGGCTGTCCCTTCTTCTCCCCCGAATACGTCAACGGGCGCAAGCTGGCCGGAATGGGCTGCTGCCAGAAACACGACTCGCAGCTCACCGTGCGGGTTGGTAACGCCTGCATCTGGCCGCGCGCTGGCGTCGCGAGCCAGCGGGACGCGATGCTCGTCGCAGCGCGTCGGGCATCGCCGCCACCTCCCGGCTATCTGATCGCCGTCTGAGGCGCCGCGGATCAGGGCGCGGCGTCCGCGAACAGCTCGCGCAATCGCTCGTTGTCCTGAGTGACGGCCAGGAGCACCATCAGCAAGACGTGGGCCTTGCTGGGGGCGAGATCGCCCGCCAGGATGATTCCGTGCCGAATGAGGTCCCGCGCGCCGATCTCCCCGCCGTATTTCGGAATGGTCCGCCCCTGAATCGACCGGGTCGTCAGCACGACCGGAATACCGGCCTCGCGGGCGGCCAGCGCGCCGGGGAGGGTCCGCGGCGAGAGAATCCCCACCCCGGGGAATGACTCCACCACGATCCCTTTCGCGCCGGCGGCGATGGATGCGCGGAAGAAGCGATCGTCGCTTCCGGCGACGATCTTGATGAAGTCCACGTTCGGCTCGATCCGGGCCACGTCGAAGGCGCGGCGCCGCGCCGGCCGGCGCACGAAGACGACCCGGTCCTCGTCCGCGCGGCCGAGGATGCCGACGTCGAGGGACGTGAAGGTGTGCATGTTGCTCTTGTGGTGCTTGATGACGTCGCGGGCGGCATTGATCTCCTGGTTGAAACAGACGACGGCGCCCATGCCTCGCGCTTCCGGATCAACGGCCACGCGAACGGAGTTGAGCAGGTTGCGGGGGCCATCGGTGTCCCACATGTCGGCGCTGAACTGGGCGCCCGTCCAGACGAGGGGCTTATCCGTCGTATTGAGGAGATCGCAGAGGTAGCTGCCCTCCTCGATGATGCCGGTGCCCGACGTGACGACCACGCCATCGACGGCGTCCTGCTTCAACGCGTCGACCGCCATTCGGCCGATGGCGAACAGGTCCTCGGGCTCGAGCGCGGGCCCGAGGACGTTCCTGTAGGCGCGCACCTCGACGTTCGCCACGTGTGAGAGCCCGGGGACGGCGCTGACGAGGTCCTCGCCCGAGACCGCCGGCACGACGGCGCCGGTCACCGGGTCGGGCCTGGACGCGATCGTGCCGCCCGTGGTGATGATCACGGCCGTCGGTTTGCGCGCGCTCACGGGCGGCCGCCCGGGAGGCCGGCGTGGGCGGCCAGGGCCTCCGGATTGTGGATGCGGATGGGCGCGCCGTCCAGATAGGCGATCACGTTCTCGACGGTCATCTCGATCCAGGGGCCGTACGACTCGTGCGTGGTCCAGCCGGCGTGCGGTGACAGGATGACGTTCTGCATCCCTCGGAGCGGCGATTCGCGCGGCAAGGGCTCCTCGAGAAACACGTCGAGCGCCGCGCCCGCGATCCGCCCGGCGCGCAGGGCGTCGATCAGGGCGGTCTCGTCGACGATGGCGGCGCGCGCCGTGTTCACGAGAAACGCCGAGGGCTTCATCCGCCAGATCCGCTCGCGGGACATGATACTCCGCGAGAGGTCGCTGAGCGGAAGATGCACTGAGACAAAGTCCGCCGATTGCACGAGGTCGTCGATCTCGACCCGCGTGACGCCGGATCGGGCAGCGCGCTCGTCGGTCAGGGTCGGCCCCCAGGCGACGACGCGCATGTCGAGGGCGACCGCCGCCCGGGCGACGCGCGTGCCGATCTTTCCCATCCCGAGGATGCCGAGGGTCTTCCCCTCGACCGATCCGTACAGCTCGACCGGCCACTCCCCCCTATGCATCGCCGCGTTCGTCTGGGGGATGCGGCGAACGAGGGCAATGATGTAGGCGATCGTCAGCTCGGCGACGGACGGCGACGAGCCGCCCGGCGCGTTTGCGAGCAGCACGCCTCGGCGCGTCGCGGCGTCGACGTCGACGTGGTAGAAGTGCGATCCCGTGTTGGAAATGAGGCGCAGATCGGGGAGCTGGCCGAGGATCGCCTCCGTGAAGTGGGTGCGCTCCCGGTTGGCGATGACGATGGGATAGCCGCGCAGCGCGCGGGCCATGTCTGCGTGCGATGGAAATGGCGCATCGAAGATCGCCACCTCCGCCCGTTGGCGCAGGCGGCGGATCGCGTCCGTGGGCGCGAACGCGCGGTGGAAGTCGTCGATGACGGCGACGCGAGCTTCGGCCATGGCCGTGCCAAACGCGCCCGCTATCGGGAGGCCAGGGCCAGGCTCAGCTCCTCCTCGACGGTGCGCCGCTCGCGGCGGGCGACGCCGGAGGCGTACGCGGCGTTCCGGACGGCCTCCGCCACGTCGGTTGCGACGCGCTTATTGAACACGCTTGGGATGATGTAGTCCTCGTTCAGCTCCTCGGCGGTGACGACCGACGCGATGGCCTCCGCCGCCGCGAGCTTCATCGCCTCGTTGACGGTCCGCGCCTGGCAGTCGAGGGCGCCGCGCATGACCCCGGGAAACGCCAGCACGTTGTTGATCTGGTTCGGGTAATCGGATCGACCCGTGGCGATGATTCGGGCGTAGTCCTGAATGGTTTCCGGCATGACCTCCGGCGTCGGATTGGCCATCGCGAACACGATGGCGTCCGCGTTCATCTCCTTTACGGATTCCGGTTTGATGAGGCCGGGACCGGAGAGGCCGATCAAGACGTCGGCGCCCGCGAGGAGGCTGTTCGCGTCGCCCCGGAGCTGCGACGGGTTCGTCTCCGTCGCGATCTGCTCCTTGAACGGGTTCATGCCAGCCGTGCGGCCCCGGTAGATGGCTCCCTCGCGGTCGCAGAGGATGATGTCGCGCGCGCCGGACGCCAGCAGGATGCGGGTGCACGCCACGCCGGCCGCGCCCGCGCCCAGCATGATGATGCGTATGTCTTCAATTGGCTTCTCTACGATCTTCAGCGCGTTCTTGAGGGCGGCGAGGACCACGATGGCCGTCCCATGCTGGTCATCGTGGAAGACTGGGATGTCCACGCGCTCGCGGAGGGCGTCCTCGACGACGAAACAGCGGGGCGCGGCGATGTCCTCGAGGTTCACGCCGCCGAAGGCCGGCGCGATGCGCGCGACCGTCTCGATGATCTCCTCGGGGTCCTGGGTGTCGAGGCAGATGGGGAAGGCGTCGAGCCCGCCGAACTCTTTGAAGAGCATGCACTTGCCTTCCATGACCGGCATGGCGCCGTAGGGGCCGATGTTGCCGAGGCCAAGCACCGCGGAGCCATCGCTGACGACGGCCACGGTGTGGCGCTTGATGGTCAGGTTCCACGCTTTGGATGGATCCCGGGCAATGGCCATCGAAACGCGTGCCACACCGGGCGTGTACGCCATCGACAGATCGTCCCGGGTTTTCAGAGGCGATTTGCCCGTGACCTCGATCTTGCCGCCCAGATGGAGCAGGAACGTCCGGTCCGAGACGTTGACGACCTTGACCCCCTCGATGCGGTTCACGCGCGCGGCGATGGCATCGGCGTGGGCCTCATCGCGCGCGTTGACGGTGATGTCGCGGATCAGCGTGGCTGGGCCGGAGCCAGCGATGTCGATGGCGCCAATGTTGCCGCCCTCTTCCCCAATCGCGGTTGTGAGCCTTCCCAGCATCCCCGGCCGGTTTTCCAGTGCGCAGCGGATGGTGATGCTGTAGCTCGGGCTCGTCTGAACGTCGGCGGACATTGGCAATCCCCTCAAAGTGCTCAGGGCAGGGAGTGTGCTCTGGCGGTGCGCGTACGCGACAGTGCGATTGTAGCCCAACCCACCGTGCGGACTCCCGAGGCTGCCCACAACGGGCGAAATCTACGGCGCCGGGTCCGGCGGAAATGGGGTCGAAAGCTCGACTCGCTCGTCGATGGCCACCCACTCCTCGAGGGACGGCGGATCCCCGTTGGCCTGGACCAGGGCCCAATCGTCCTGGAACTGGATGACGCGATACAGCTCCCCGGGCTGGGCGACGAACAGGGGCGAGTCGTCGACGCCGTAGGCCTGCGTTGGAGTTCGCACCCTGAGCCAGTAGGGGCGATAGGCTCCGCCGATGCCTTCCGAGCCGCCGCCCGGCCAGATCAGCATCTCGGTGCCAGTCCACACCGCTGTATGCGAGGTCGGCGGCTGAGGGCCGCCATCGGGAATGGGCGCCCAGGTGTCGCTTACTGGATCGTACCGAGAGCCGTCTCGGAAGTAGCTCCTCGGTACAGCCGGAGAGTCGGGCCCGCCCCACATGACCACCTCGTGTCCGGTCCAGGCGACGCTGGCACCACCGGCCGTGGTGGCCGCGGGCAGGCGGGACTCGACGCCCGTGTCCACTGAAGCCGCTTTCCAGGCATCCGACTCGGGATCGTACAGGGCCGCCTTCGTGCCCCCAGAGACGAACATGCGGTCGCCGGTCCACACGGACGAGATCGGGCCAGTCGGGGCCATGGGCGACGACGCGATCGGCCGCCAGGTGTCGGCGGCCGGATCGTAGGCGGCGCCGTCGTCGGCCGTGGACCTGGCGCTGTGCGGCGATTCGACATGGCCCCCCCACACGATGAGCTCTGAACCGGTCCATGCCCAGGCGAACCAGACACGGCGGGAAGGGGCCCCCGCTTGTGACATTGGGGTCCACGTATCTGTGCGGGGATCGTAGCCGGCTCCATCGTTGAAAATGATTCCGTCGGGTCCCAATCCGCCCCAGACCAACAGCTCTGAGCCGGTCCACGCGGCGGTCGCTGCGAAACGTGCCGAGGGAGCGCCATCGGCCGATATCGGTGTCCAGGTGTCGGTGGACGGGTCGTAGCGGGCACCATCCGAGAGCGGACCGCCGCGGCGCTCTCCGCCCCAGACCAGGAGCTCTTCGCCAGTCCACCCCGCAATGGGCGCGGAACGAGGGCTAGGCGCACCATCGACACTCATCTTTGCCCAGCGGCGCGTCGACGGATTGTAGCGGGCCCCATCGCCGAGGAGGCTCCCTTGTGAGGCACCACCCCAGATGATCATCTCTCGGCCCGTCCAGATTGCGACGTGGCCCCTTCGCGGAGTGGGAGCGCCGGCAGGCGGGAGGGGGGCCCATATGTCCTTTGGCGGTGCCCCGGAGGTTCGCCCGGAAGCCGTCGCGAAGCACAGGGCGATGAGGATGATTCGAAGTGCCCACTTCGAGGACCTGGCCAGTTGGCGCCGAAGACCGCTGCCCACCGGCACTACGGGGCCGGCGGCGCCATGGATTCGCGCAACTGTTCCCATGACGGCCAGTGCTGTGACGGGCTGATCTCTGCTTCGAGGGTGTCGCCGTTCGTGTCCCAGTTCGTCAGGCCCCAGGTGTTCCAAACGGTTGCGCCCGCAGATTGAAGCTCATTCTCGTGGCTGAACCAGAACGCAGCATCTACAGCGCCCCCGCCGGACGAGAGCCTCGGGTTTATGGCCTCGCTATACCAAGTGGCAAGGTCGCTCGCCTGTTCCAACCCGGACCGCTCATCCACGGGGCAGGCGGGATCCTGACAGGCCCGCTGCACGCCAAACTCGGTGATCCATAGGGTTCTGGGCTCGATTTCACCAGCTTCGAGGGCATTCGACAGGTCATCGAGACGACCGCCTGCGTACGCAGCGTCGCTCCAATATGCGTGAACACCGATCTGCTGCCACGAAGCGGGACCAAGGCTCTTCAACGTGGTCATGGTGTCTGTCAGATAGGGGAAGTCATCCTGGTGATCACTGAAGAACACCCCGCCGGTCACAATTGTGACCTCAACGGGAGCGAGGGCAGCTACGATAGCGTTCGCTGCGCCAAACACGAGCTGCGCGAAGTCGTCAGAATTGGCGATGTACTGATCGTTCTCATCGCCGTCTGGGGTCAGGGGCACGTTCGGCTCGTTCCAGATCTCGAAACACGTGACTCCGGCAAGTGTGTGGAGCTTTGACGCGATCGTCGCCGCTCGATCTGAGAAGGCCTGAAAATAGTTCTTCCCCGTTGCCGGGCAGAGTCCCGTTCCTCCAGGCCGGAAGTCGGTGCTCAGGTCGACTCCGAGGATGCCGCTGGCAAGAATGGCCAGCGGCTCGACCGCGGCTCGCTTGTAGGCGGCAAGCGCCACCCCGATAGGGTCAAGCGCCTGGTCGATGGTCGTGTCCGACGCGTCGCAATCTGCGGCTTGTGGGAACAGCGTATAGCGAATCTCGGTGCGCACCCGCCCCACCCCGAGATTCCGAACGTCAGCGAACCACGACGAGGCAACCGGCGGCCCCGCATTACTCAGGGCTTTGGAATGGACGCCGTATCTCGCGTCCCCTCTCAGATAGCACGCGAGGCACATCACCTCATACTCGAGGTAGCCCTCGTCCGGGTTCGGGTAGGTGTCAATCTTATTGCCGGAGTCGGCGAGGCTCCGCCGGTAGATGTGGTACTGGCCCGGGACCGCGGGGTTGACTTCGTCCGTCCAGAAGGACGTCCGGTCGTTGTCCAAACAGACCGCATCTCTCGGTCCGTTCCCGGTCTTGGACATGGCGAGGACGATGCCGCCATCCGACAGGAGCTTGAATCCCGCGTAGATGTTCGGGCTGTCCATCGGCAGCTTGTCAAATGGCTGCAGCTGCATGCCGTCGTCGGTGCTGATGTCGAACCGGAAGATCGTCCGGCCGGAATCGGTGTAGTAGACCGTCTTCCCGTCGGGTGCGACGTCCAAACGGAGCAGCCCCGTGGTCCATCCGTCGTCGGTTTCGATGGTCCAGGTACCCACACGATTCCCGGCGAGGTCAAATTTCCACAGCTGCGCCGACCGCGGCGAGGCCTGGCCGATCTCAATATACCCGCTGCCGTCGGGCAAATACGCGATATCGTGGGGCCGATTGATCGTTTCGCCGGGCGGGCTCGCCGCGAACTGGTAGTGCCCGCTCGGGCTGACGGCGATGCCGTTCACCTGCAGGGGCTTCCCCAGGGCGTCGACAATCGGCCGCCGCTCGAGGGTCCCGTTGGGATGGATGATGTCGATGTGCCCGAGCCCGCCAATCAGGATGTCTCCAGGCGCAAGGTCGGTCATGGCACGAACTCCACATCCCAATCGAGGCTCCCATCCGGCGCGTAGCTGGCGGTTCTCGAAAACGTTTTGTCCGCGGTCCCACTTACGCTGGTCTGCGCCGCGGCCGAGGCGGCCGCGTTGGTGGGGGCGATCACGGCGGCGCTCGCGGAGAGGGAGCCGGCGCCCGGGAGCCTGGCCTTCCCCTGCGGCGCGCTCCAGGGGGTGGTCACCGTGGCGTTCGCCGTCCCGGTCTCGATGGCCGTCGTGTTGCTCATGTTCTGGCTGTTGCGGAACCGGAACTGCGCCATGAGCCGGTCCCCGGCCCGCCAGGCGCCGAGGTCCAGCCCTGCGAACGCGAAGGTCTTCACCCCGGCGTTCGCCGTCTGCTCGGCGGAGAGCCCGCTCGAGGCCTGCGTCACCCCGGTGGCGTCGACCCGCGCGACCAGCACCGAGATGAAGATCCGGTTGTTGCCGGTCGTCACGTTGACCTTCACCGTGTAGTCGCCCGCCGCCCCCTGCAGGCCCGGGAAGTCGGCGGGGGTGAACGCGTAGCCGGCGCCGGTCTGGCTCGCCGCCAGCGCGACGGTGATGGAGCCGGCGGTCTCGGTCCCCTCGGCGAGCAGCCGGTCGAACAGCCCCCCGAAGTCGAGGTCGGAGCTCGCCCCCCGCAGCACGAGGGTCGCGCCCATGTGGGCGCTGAGCGCCCCGGCGCCCGAGAGCGCGGCCCCGGCCACGAGCGTCGCCCACGCGGCTGCCGCGAGGGAGCCGGTCCCGATCAGACTCGCCGCCACCGGCGTCTGCCACTCGACCAGGAGCTGGAGGTCGATGAGGCGCGCCGCGCCCGGGGGCGTCCACTCCGCCAGCAGCTGCTGGTCGATCAGTCGCGCAGCACCGTTCGGAGCCCACTCGGCCAGCATCTGCTCGTCGCTCACCCGACCCGTTCCGGTGGGCGTCCACTCGGCGATGAGCTGCTCGTCGCTCACCCGACCCGTTCCGGTCGGCGTCCACTCGGCCAGCATCTGCTCGTCGCTGACGCGGGCGGAGTCGGTCACGCGTCGAACCGGATGCCGATCTGGCTGGCGTTCAGGCTCGCGGGCGTCCACGCGCCCCCGGCCGGATCGGTCTCCCACATGCCCGTGATGATGGTCGGCGAGAGGGACATCAGATTCGCCGGGCTCTCGTAGTCCGTGGCGCCCGAGCGCACCACGAGGTAGGCGTTGTTGATGGTCGAGCCAACCTTGACCACGCGAGCGGCCAGGAGCGCCGCCCCCACCGAGCCGGCGGTGGCGGGAAGGGCGGCGTGGGTGTAGGTGTCCTTCAGGTTCGCCGCCGTGGCCTCGTTGAAGTCGGCGTCCGAGGGCGGGATCTCGTCGACGTTCTGCCAGTTGTTGGGGGCGCCGGTGGGGGTGAGCTGGGTCGTCGCCCCCGCCCCGTTCGGCGAGAGGACCGTGATGACGCCCT
>DASRDP010000075.1 GCA_035652535.1 Chloroflexota bacterium | reverse complement strand
CGCTGTAGATCGCCCCGTCGACCAGCGCGAAACAAACCGGGACGATGTTCGGCTGCCCGCCCCGGTCCACCGTGGCGAGCCGCCCAACCCGCTGCTGATCGAGAAAGCGCGCCTCCTCAGGCGTCAACGCCACGGCCCCCTCAGCGCTGGGCGAGCTGCTCCAGCATGCGGAGCTGCGGGTCTATAGGCGTTTCGACGAACCCGAAATCGAAGAACACGTGCGTCAGGCCCATTCCCTCCGCCCGGGTGAGGTCATCGCGGATCTGTTGCGCGTTCCCGCTGAACGGTCCCCGGTCGTTTCCGAGGGGGGCGTCCGAGAGCTGATTGTTCGCTCGGACGACGAACTGCAGGGTGCTTGGATCGCGCCCCGCCGCGCGAGCCGCGTCGCGAAAACGCGTGACCATGTCCTGGAGCATGTCCCACCCGATCGCGATTGGATTCAGACCGTCGGCGATGCGCGCGGCCCGTTCGATCGCCGCGGGGGCGAATGCGCCGACGAGGATCGGCGGCCCGCCGGGCTGGACCGGCTTCGGCCCGATCTCCGACTCGGGAATCTGATAGTGACGCCCGGCGAAGCTTACGGGGTCCGGTCCCCAGACGGCCCGCATGGCGCGAATGAATTCCTCAAACCCCGCCCCCCGGCGCTTCGGCGGAACGTTGGCGGTGATGAACTCGTCTTCCGACCACCCCTGTCCCAATCCCACAACGACGCGGCCGCCGCTGAAACGGTCCAGCGTAGCCAGTCGGCGCGCGAGGACGACCGGCACGTGGAACAAAGCATCAAGGACGCTGGTCCCCAGCTTGAGTCGCGTGGTCTGAGACGCGACGTAGCTGAGCGTCTCGATCGGGTCATAGACGATGCGATACGGCTCTGGCCATGGGGCGCCCGGCACGCCACCGTAACCGGAACGTGGATGGGTCGGGCGAAGGAGCCGCTCCTGCACCCAGACGGACGCGTACCCCAGGCGCTCCGCCTCACGAGCGACCCGCGAGATTGCCTCTGGCGACGCGTGTCGTCCCCATTGCGGCAGCGCGATACCGATGTCCATCGTTGTCCCCCTCTCGACGCATTTGACAGGTCCATGCCGCCGATCTGGCGCGGCGCTGGCGGTTCGCGGCCAGCACGTCCATTTTCATGCGTTCCGCTCCTCGGCGCCAGCGAGTATGATCGGTCGCAGCGGCCCCGAACCGGTCGTGTGACCGCGCAATCCGTCGGAAAGTCGCGAGATCCGCGGCCGCCGTGCGTCGGAGGTGGGAATGCACCCAATCATTCGCCGAGCGCTGCTCGCGGCAGCGGTCCTCCTCGCCGCGTGCGCGCCTTCACCCAAGGCTACGACGGCGCCCCAAGCGTCGGTTGGCGGCGATCCTCGGTCGCCAAAGGTACTCACGATCGCCATCCAGACCGAGCTGAAAGGCTTTCTCATCGACTACACACAGGAGTCGAAGGGGATCGGCGGCGTCAGCCAACCGCCGCCCATCGCGCACGACTTCCTCCTCGCCGACGACGGCCTCGGTAATTTCACGCCGCGGCTCGCCGCCGAGCGCCCCTCCGTCGAGAACGGGTTATGGGTCCTGAATCCCGACGGCAGCATGGAGATGACCTGGAAGCTGCGTCCAAACATCGAGTGGCACGATGGCGTTGCTTTCACCGCGGACGACCTCGTATTTTCCGGCACGGTGTGCCGCGATCCCGAGATCCCGTGCGTCGTGCGTTCGAACTTGAAGGCGATGGATTCGCTGTCGGCGCCGGATCCCCGCACGCTCGTCGTGCGCTGGTCCGCCCCGTACGCGAACGCGGACCAGGCCGAGGGCCTGACGCCCCTCCCAAAGCACCTCCTCGAAGACCTGTACCAGAGCGATAAGGCGAATCTCGT
The DNA here is from genome assembly GCA_035652535.1 of Chloroflexota bacterium. Taxonomy (NCBI): domain Bacteria; kingdom Bacillati; phylum Chloroflexota; species Chloroflexota bacterium. The sequence continues at coordinate 4,640 of DASRDP010000075.1, read as the reverse complement.
GACGAGCCCGCGATTCAGCACGGAGTTCGTCGGCCTGGGCCCCTATCGCCTCGTCCGCTGGGAGCCCGGCTCGCACCTCCAATTTGCCCGCTTCGGCGACTACTACCTGGGGCGCCCGCCCTTGGACCAAGTATTCGTCCGATTTCTCGGCGACCCGAACACCATGGTCGCCGCGATTCTCTCCGGCGCTGTCGACGTCGTCCTTCCCCTCGGCGTCTCCCTCGATCAGGCGCTCGAGGTGAGAGATCGGTGGCAGGGAACGGGGAATCAGGTGCTCTTCGGCCAGAGCATGGTGCTCTATTCGCTGTACTTCCAGCTCCGCCCGGACCTCGCGCGGCCACCTTCCGGCGTCGTCAACCCTGTCGTTCGCCGCGGCATCTACCACGCGATCGACCGCGCCCAGGTCATCGACGCCGGGCTCGCGGGCGTGCCCCCGCCTGCCGATAGCTGGGTGTCCCCGAAGGACCCGCTCCGACCCCAGCTGGAAAGTGCGATCCCCCAGTACCCGTTCGACGTCGCTCGCGCACAGTCACTGCTCGCGGACGGAGACTGGGCCCGAGGGGGTGATGGCGTGCTCGTGCACCAGGGGTTCGGAGATCGCTTCGAGCTGGAGATCTCCGCGGCGCCGCGACAGGACGCGCAGCGGATGCAGGCCGTCATGCGCGAGGAGTTCAAGCAGGTCGGAATCGACGCGACGATCTTCAATTTCCCCGCCCAGCTCGCCTCTGATAACGAGATGCGCTCGACGCGCCCCGGCGTCACGATCAACGGAACCGGCGCGGCGGCCTTCTTCACGTCGACCTTGCACTCGCGAAGCATCCCCGGGCCGGAGAACCGATGGGGCGGGAGTAACTGGGGTGCGTACAGCAACCCCCGAGCGGATGCGCTCCTCGAACAGCTCGGCGCCACTATCCCCGTGGCCGAGCGCGTCCCGATGCAGCGCGAGCTGCTCCAGATCATCCTGGGAGACGTTGCCCTGGCACCGCTCTACTGGAACGTGGCGCCGGTTCTCGCCCTGGAAGGTGTGACCGGCATTCCAGCAGGAGGCGGGCCCGCGCAGACCTGGAACTTTTTCGAATGGGACAAACGATAGTCGACGGCGACGGAGAGCTGCGATGCTGAGCAAAGAAGACAACGACACGATCTGTCGGGTGGGACCAGGGACCCCGATGGGTGACGTGATGCGTCAATACTGGGTACCGGCGCTGGCGGCCAGCGAGCTGCCCGCGCCTGACTGCGCGCCCGTCCGGGTGAAGCTGCTGGGCGAGGAGCTGATCGCCTTCCGGGACGTGGCTGGCCGGGTCGGTCTCCTGGGGAACCATTGTCCGCACCGGGGCGCTTCGCTGTTTTTCGGCAGAAACGAGCAGGCGGGCCTCCGCTGCGTGTACCACGGGTGGAAATTCGACGTCACCGGCGCGTGCGTCGACATGCCCAACGAGCCGCCGGAGAGCAACTTCAAGTCGAAGGTGCGAGCGACAGCCTATCCCTGCCGCGAGCGGGGCGGCGTTATCTGGGCGTACATGGGGCCGCGGTCGTCACCGCCGTCGCTTCCGGACATCGAGCCCAACATGCTTCCCGATGGAGACTACACGGTCGGCGTCACCATGCGGAGCTGCAACTGGCTCCAGGGGCTCGAGGGGGACATCGACACGAGCCACCTGCAGATCCTCCATCAAGGCTCCATGAAGCCAGAGGACGTTCGGCCGGGCACCATGGCGTTCTATGGCCTGGCCGACCGCGCCCCCCGCTATCAGGTTGTCGACGTACCGGGTGGAACCATGTACGGGGCCTATCGACCCGCGGGCGACAGCGCATATTACTGGCGCATCGCCCTGTTCCTCTTCCCCTTCTACTCGCTGATCCCGACCGGCCTGCTCGGTCACCAGGTGCAGGTGCGCGCCTGGGTTCCAATGGACGACGAGCACATGATGTTCTTCTCCATGGCGAAGCGCGGCGCCGGCAGCGCGCCGCCGCGGGCGGATGGGGGCGGGCAGCTCCGAGCTACGACACCCGACGGCCGCACCCCTCGCGGCGGACTCCGGTATCACCCCAACGGAACCGGCTGGTACGATCGGTTTCGGCTCGTGCAGGACCTCGACAACGACTACTTGATCGATCGCGCCCAGCAGCGCAGCAACGGGAGTTTCACGGGAATCGCTGGAATCCCGGTCCAGGACGCGGCGGCGACCGAGGGGATGGGCGCCATTGCCGATCGCAGCCAGGAGCACCTCGTAAGCAGCGACGCGATGATCATCCGCACGCGCCGGCGCTTGTTGGAGGCGGCACGCGCGCTACGCGAGCGCGGTCAAGCGCCGCCCGGCGTCGACGAGCCCGAAGTCTATAGCGTGCGCTCGGGCGGCGTGATTCTCCCGCGCGACGCGGACTGGATCGCTGCGACCGCGGACTTGCGGAAGGCCTTTATCGATCACCCTGGCCTTGATCTCTCGATCGTCGGCGACGATTCCTGAGCCTATCCCGTCAACCGACCGCGGCGAGCTGATGGGTCGTGACTTCGGGAATCTGGCTCTTCCAGTCCCGGCCCTTCGAGACGAGCCCGCTCACCAGATAGAGGTCGTCGTAACTGATCGGATCCTCGCCGTCCCGAGTGATCGCGGGCGGCCGTCGACCCTCCTGCAATGCCCGAACCGCGTCGAGGTAGTAGCGGCGGAGAGCCACGACCTGCGTATCCGTCACCCCGAGGTGCTCGTTCTCGCGGTCGGAGATCGCCCCCATCGTCTCGGTCATGGCGGCGTCCTGGAATGGTGCGCTTGCGTCGATCCCGCTGAAGACGATCTTGCGACGTTGCTTCTCACGATCGATGCCGTAGTCGTTGGCGCGCGTCAAAAGCTTGCGGCCGTCGGGCGTCAGGAACTGGGCGTTGTTGTCCCAATCGGCGCGATTCATCGGAAGCGTCCGCTGCACCGATATGAAGAAGCGGCGCGTGGTGTAGTCGTCCATCGGCACTTCTGTATTGATGGTGAATCCGTCGAGCTTGTCGCCCAAGCTTTGCCCGTTGGGAAGCGCCGTGTAGACGGGCATGATGAAGGTGTTCGTCCGGATGAACTCATAGCCATCCTCCGCCGGATAGCGGACGACGGCGCGGACTCCCCACTGCGTGGGCTCGATGTCCAAGACCGGCGGGTTGCTCTGCGTTCGATAGCGCCGAACCGCCCCCTGCTGGCCCACGCGCGCGTGCAAGAAGCCAGAGTGGGTGCTGTCGACGTTGCCCTCCTGCGTTTGCAGCCAGTTGCACTCGTTGATCATCTTGCTGCGGACGAAGACCCGCTCCGTGGGCATGGTTACCCACGGATAATTGGGAAGGGCCGGCATCTCCTCCCTGGGTCCCATGTACGCGTAGATGAGCCCGTTTGCCTCTCGGCACGGGTAGGCGCGCTGCCGGACGTGGTAGCGGATCATGCTCTCGCGGGGCTCGACCGGCGTATCGACGATCGTCCCGCTCACGTCGTACTTCCAGCCGTGGTAGACGCACCGGAGACCGCCCTCCTCGTTTCGGCCATAGAAGAGCGACGCGCGACGGTGGGCGCACTTCTCCGCGATGAGCCCGACTCGTCCCTCGGAGTCGCGAAACGCGACCAGGTCCTCGCCGAGGAGACGAACGCGGACGGGGGGACAATCCGGCTCCGGAATCTCGACGGTCGTGAGGGCTGGGAGCCAATAGCGACGGAACAGCTCGCCCATCGGCGTGCCCGGACCCACCCGGCAGAGCAGCTCGTTCTCCTCAACGGTCAACATGGTTCACCTCCAGTGATCGTTCATCGCCGTCTGTCACACGCCGGGCGTGGCTGGCACGCGGCGGGAAGCGCAACCGTGGCCACGACGAGCAGCAGACGCCGGCCCACGGTGCACATCAAACGCCTCCTTCCGCGCGAGCCTACACCGGGTTCGTGCATGCATGGTAGACTGCGCTCCGCGCGCCCTAAGCGACGGTGCACCGCAGGTCGTTCCACACGAGCGCAGCATAGTGCGAAGGCGGGAACCGCGTCAAAGCGCAACGCTGGCGGCGACGTGTACGGAGCTGTGGGGCACGTGGTAAGCTGATCCATGATGAAAGCCGCGTGAAGACGCGGCGAGCGATGGGAGAGAAAGCGGGTGACTCAGTGGAAGTAAGCGCACGACCGGGTGAGGCGTTCGAAAGCCTGTTGCGGCGGTTCAAGCAGGGCGTCGAGCGCGGCGGCATTCTCGGCGATTACAAGCGGCACCAAACCTTTATGAGCCGCGGCGAGAAGGCCCGCGCGAAAGCGAAGCGAGCCGAGCGCAAGCGCCGCACCCGGATGGCCCGCCGCCCGTCCTAAACAGCGCGCTCGCCCCGAGCGCGCGTCTCGTCGATTCGACTTCTCACGGCATGTGAATCGCGCACGCGCAAGCGGCGACGCGCGCCGTGGCCCCCTAGCAGCTCACTCCCGGCAATCATGCCCGTACGGTCCGGTAGGGCTGCGCCTCGTTTTGTGCCGCGGTCCGCGTCCGACCGTGGCCGGACGCGGGTGATGCGCCAACAGATGGTATCCACTCCAAGGGCCAAGGCGGACGCTGACGTCGTCGAGTAAGAACGGGATAGGGAAGCGGATGGCCTCGTCGATGTTCGGCAGTTCGGCTTTGAGGGCGGCATACGGGGTGCGATA
>DASRDP010000074.1 GCA_035652535.1 Chloroflexota bacterium | reverse complement strand
GGTTGATGCTGGGCGAGGATGCTCCCATCGCGAAGGATGTGCCGCACCGCGCACCCCCGCTGGCGGAGGGTGCGGCCGATGAGGCGCTCGCGGTGGCACATCATTGGATCGCCCTCGCTGCAGAGGATCGCGGCGCGCTCGCGCCCAGCCACGGCGAGCAGCCGCTCGATGCCGCGCTGATAGTCGTCGCTCGCGGCGATTCGATCATAGTCGGGGCGTCCAGTCGGGCTCCGGAGGCGCGGGTCGGACGGCCGCCCGCCGAGCGCGTCGCCCGCGGACGCGTACGCGATCCCTGCCGATCGTAGCGCCGCGGCCAGGGGCGACGCATTCGCCCAGACAACGCGCTTGCTGTATGGATAGCTGCGCACGTCGATGAGCCGGACGATGCGGTGTTGTCGCAGGATCTCGAGGAAGCGCGAAAGCTCGAGATTGCTGTGTCCAATGGTATAGATCTCCACGTCGCCACCTCGGAGCTCGCGGTCTCTCAACCCGCCGAATCCTGTGATACGATACGGCACCATGGCAGCATCCACCGCGGAGCGATTTCGCACTCTCCACGAGATCGCGGCGGCCGCCCGCGCCAACCTCGAGCCCGGGCCGTGGGATTACCTGATGGGCGGCGCCGAGACGGAGACGACACTCCGCCGGAATCGCCAGGCTCTCGACTCCATTGCCTTCAGGCCGCGCGTGCTCCGGGACGTCTCGTCGGTCAATTGCTCCTCGACGCTCCTCGGGCGCCCCACGCGGCTTCCGGTGCTGCTGGCGCCCATGGGCTCCATCGAGAGCTTCACCCCAACCGGCGGCGTGGCCGTCGCCCGCGGCGCGGCGGCCTTCGGGGTGCCCTTGATGCTCTCGTGCGTGTGCCAGCCAAGCCTCGAGGCCGTGGCCGCCGCGGCGGATAGCTTCCGGATGTACCAGCTCTACGTACGCGGCGGCGACGACTTCGTCGACGACCACGTTCGCCGCGCGGTTGACTGCGGATACGCGGCCTTCTGCCTGACGGTCGACGTCGCCATCTACAGCCGTCGGGAGCGCGACCTCGCGAAGCGCTACGTGCCGCCGTCGCGGAGTCGAGCCGACGGCCGCGAGTTCCAGGCGTCCCTCTCCTGGGACCACGTGAAGCGATTCAAGGACAAGCACACGATCCCGCTGGGCATCAAGGGGATCGCGACCGCCGAGGACGCGGCCATCGCGTGCGAGCACGGCGTCGAGATCGTTTACGTCTCCAACCACGGCGGCCGCCAGCTCGACCACGGCCGCGGGACGATCGACGTCCTTCCGGAGATCGTGGCGGCGGTCGACGGCCGGGCCACCATCGTCGTGGACGGTGGGTTCATGCGTGGCACCGACGTCGTGAAGGCCATCGCCCTGGGCGCGCACGCGGTGGGGCTCGGTCGCCTGACCGGCCTCGCGCTCGCAGCCGCCGCGGAGGACGGCGTCGTTCGGGCTCTGGAGCTGCTGGAGGATGAGGTCCGCATCTGCCTCGGGCTCCTCGGGGTCACGCGCCTGGGCGATCTGGACCGATCCCACCTGTGCGCAGCCGAGCCGGTCCGCCCCGCCCACGCCTTGAGCGCGTTCCCCCTTCTCGAAGAGGGCTATTCGCCCTGGGCTCCCCTCCCCCTCCCCGGGTGAGGGTAAGGGTGGGGGTGTCGCAGCTCCCCCGTCCCCCGCGACGGGGGAGGGTACGGGTGCGGGCGAGCATGGTATGATCTGTCTACCCCCTCCCCAGGGGGGTGGGAGAGGCCGTGGATGACATCCACCGACGCGACGCGCTCCAGCGCCTCGCGTCAATCGAAGGGCACCTTCGCGGCATCCGCCGCATGATCGAGGAGGATGCGTACTGCGTTGATGTCCTCAAGCAGACCTACGCGGTGCAGCGCGCCATCGACCGGCTGGAAGAGCTGCTGTTGAAGGGCCATCTCAGCTCGTGCGTGCCGGAGGCCTTCGCCGATGGCCGAAGCGGCCAGGCCCTGGAAGAGCTGGCCGAGCTGTTCGCCCTGGCGCGCCGCTGAGGCCCTCGCCATGACCGCTCCACCGCAGACGTCGCCCCGGTCCGACCGTCGCGAAGCAAGTCTCCCCATCTCGGGGATGACCTGCGCGAGCTGCGTCCGCCGCGTCGAACGGGCTCTCAAGAAGGTCCCCGGGGTTGAAGAGGCCTCGGTGAACCTGGCCACGGAGCGCGCTCGGGTCATCTTCGATCCCGCCATCGCGGACTTCGCGGCCATGCGGGAGTCGGTCGAGCGCGCCGGCTACGGGATCCGCGAAGCTCTGAGTGAGGGGCCGCGGACGCCGACCATCGACCAGCGGTCGAACGACGACGAGGCTCGGGATTCGGAGATCGACGACCTCCAACGACGGTTCATCGTCAGCTTGGTGGCAGCCGCGGTTCTGATGGCCGCGATGTATCTGCCGCTCCCCGTCGATCGGACGATGTTGAACCTGGGCCTGCTGGCCATCGCCACGCCGATTCAGTTCTGGGCCGGCGCGCGGTTCTATCGAGCCGCGTGGGCCGCCGGGCGGCACGGCTCAACCAACATGGACACGCTGGTCGCGGTTGGGACGTCTGCCGCGTTCATCTCCTCCGCTTTCGTCACGCTGTGGCCGGACCTTGCCGTCCGCATGGGGTTCCCGCTGCACGTGTATTACGAGACGGCGACGACGATCATCGCGCTCATCCTGATGGGGCGATGGCTGGAGGCGCGCGCGCGGAGGCGCATGTCCGCCGCGATCTCGGCACTCGTGGATCTCCAGCCGAGGTCCGCGCGCATCATCCGAGGCGCCGCCGAGGTCGACGTCCCGGTCGACTCGGTCGTGGTCGGCGACCTCGTGCGCGTCCGCCCGGGCGAGCGGATCCCGGTGGACGGCGTCGTCGAAGAGGGCGCGTCGACGGTCGACGAGTCGATGGTGACCGGCGAGTCCGTCCCCGTCGAAAAGCGGCCGGGCGACGTGGCTATCGGCGCGACGGTGAATCGCACGGGCAGCTTCGTCTTTCGCGCCACGCGCGTTGGAGCGGACACGACCCTCGCCCAGATCGTGCGGCTCGTCGAAGAGGCCCAGGGCTCCAAGGCCCCGATCCAGCGGCTTGCGGACACGGTCGCCGGGTACTTCGTGCCGGCGGTCATCGCCTTCGCCCTTGTAACCGGCGCCGTTTGGTTCGCGCTCGGCCCCGAGCCCCGAATCTCGATGGCGCTGGAGACGTTCGTCGCCGTCTTGATCATTGCGTGCCCATGCGCCATGGGGCTCGCCACGCCGACGGCGATCATGGTCGGCACCGGCGTCGGCGCCGAGCGCGGCGTTCTCATCCGGGGTGGGGAGGCCATCCAGTCGGCAGAGCGCGTCTCCGCCGTCGTCCTCGACAAGACCGGAACCCTGACTCTGGGGAAGCCCGAGGTGACCGACATCATCCCGGCCGACGGCGCAGCCGAGCGCGAGCTGCTGCGATTGGCCGCGGCTGCGGAAGTTGGATCCGAGCACCCGCTCGGCGAGGCGATCGTGGATCGCGCGCGCACAACGGGCATCGAGCTTCCGCGCGCCGAGCATTTCCGCTCCGTGACCGGGGAGGGCGTGTGCGCGCGCGTGGACGCGCGGGAGGTCGTGTTGGGGAACCGCCCCATGTTCGATCGGATGGCCATCTCGCTCGACGGCCTGGGCGCACAGGCGGAGGCGCTCGCCGCGGAGGGCCGAACGCCGCTCCTGGTCGCGGTTGATGGCCGCGCCCTCGGCGTGATCGGAGTCGCCGACCGACCGCGTGCCGAGGCCGCGGAGGCAGTCGGGCTGCTCATTGCCCTCGGGCTCGACGTCTGGATGTTGACCGGCGACCACCACCGAACCGCGGAGGCCGTGGCGCGCCAGATCGGCGTGCCGAACGTGCTGGCCGAGACCCTCCCGGATCAGAAGGCCGACAAGATTCGCGAGCTTCAGCGCCAGGGGCACGTGGTGGCGATGGTGGGCGATGGCATCAACGATGCGCCGGCCCTCGCCCAGGCGGACCTCGGCATCGCCATCGGCGCCGGCACCGACGTGGCGCTGGCCGCGTCCGACGTCACCCTCATCACGAGCGATCTGCGGAAGATCGTGACGGCCATCGCCCTCGCCCGGAAAACGATGGCGCTGATCCGCCAGAATCTGTTCTGGGCCTTCGTCTACAACGTGATCCTGATACCGGTAGCCGCCGGCGCCCTCTTCCCGTTCTTCGGCGTTCTGTTGAACCCCACGCTCGCCGCCGGCGCGATGGCGATGTCCAGCGTGAGCGTCGTCACCAACTCGCTTCGACTTCGTGGCTTTCGTCAGCCGGCCACCGCGGCCGAGATCGCTCATCCATCGCGGCTGGCGGTCCTGGCCGAATGGGGGTACCTTATGGCGATCGGTCTCGGCGCGGCGATCGTCGGGCTCATCGCTCTCTGGATCGCCCGATCGGGCGGCGGTCATTCAATGTGATCCATGCAACACGTTGCGCCGGATCGGACGGCGCGCGGTGAGCAAACACGAAAGTGGAGAAGGACAGCAATGGCACAGGCAAAGCTCAGCGTTCCCGACATCGAGTGCGAGCACTGCGAGCACGCGATCACCGAGGCCCTCACGCCCATTGCCGGCGTTCGGTCCGTGCGGGTCGACATCCCCGGCAAGAGCGTCCAGCTCGATTACGATGAGTCAGCGCTTTCGATGCAGACGGTGCGAGAGATTCTCGCCGCCGAAGAGTACCCGGTCGCCTCGGTGACTGCCGGCTAGCACGGATGGCGCGCTGAGCGGTCCCGCCGATCCCACCGGGAAACAGGACGCGCACGGTCGGCCCAGTCCCGAGCACCATTCCCGACATCGAAGGTCCGCCGTGCGCTTCGGCGATGTGGACGCGTGACGCCAGGTCGGGAATATCAAGCTATCCCCAGCGTCGGGGCAGCGAGGCCGTCAACAGCCCGACGCCCATGCCGAGCCCCAGGATCTCCCCGAGGAAGAACGACCATGGCACCTCGCCCATGACGAGGCGGTAAATCACCGCCACTGTCGCTCCGAGGAGGCCGGTTGCAACCAACGCTTCGCAGAAGTCGGCGCGCCAATCGCGGTTCATCACTCCTCGCTAGAGGTTCACGGTGATGCGCGTGCGCCAGCCAACGACGCTGGGCGCAAAGACGAGCTGAGTTGGGCTCAAGTTCGCGGCCATCTCGAAATAGAGGTCGTGCTCCGTCTGCTGCCCGGGAGCGATGCTCGACGGCCGGGGCGGGTTGTCCGATGGGACATTGGGCATGGCCGGATTGTCGATCCCTCCACTGTCGCGGAGCGAGAAGTAGTTGGCCGCGAAGGGAAGGTGCTGCGAGCCCGCATTGGCGACGACGACGTGGACCTTCACGAATCGATTTCCCGGCTTGGGGTTCGTAAACCGGTCTGGGCGATCAGCGGGGTTTTCGACGGTCGAGACCGTGAGCTGGTAGTCCCCGGCGGTGAGCGTTTCGCCAACCCGCCCGGTCGGCTGGTCCGCGCCAAAGCCGCACGACGCGAAGACCGCCCCCGCCAAGAGAACGCTGAGCGCAACGCGCACGATCGCGAGGGTCCTCATCAAAAACTCCGGGCGTTGGTCAGGGGTGGCCCAGGGCGGCCAGGCGCAAATCCGTCCGGACTATACTACCCTGGTGAATCGAATATCCGCTGATCCACGCCGCGTGATGCCCCAGGGAGAACGTATGGCGCGTGAGCAGATCCCCGACTTTCCCCCCGAGCCGCTCCAAGAGCAACTCGCCCCGCTGGTGCGTGCAACGTGCCGAGCGAAGCGAGCCGCGGCCCGCATGTATCGGGCGTGGCACACGAAGGCGCCCGACCGGACCGCGCGGCGGGCTCTCGCCCGGATGGGCGACGAAGAAGCTGCGCACGGCCGAGCGCTCGACCGCGTCCTGGGTTTGCTGACGGTTGGGCCACCCTTCCCGCCCGCCGAGCGCGTCGGTCGCGAGGAGGGCCAGACGCCGGACGAATCGTGGGCGTCCGCGACCATGGCCGCCTTCTCGCTCGACCAGGCTGCGACCGCGTGCCTGATCGCGCTGACCGGCGTCGACAACAGCAGCCTCTCACAGGTGGCTCATTCCATCGTGAAGGACGAAGAGGACCACCAGCGATTCGTGATCGGCGGGTTCCGAAAGCTCGTCGACGCCCAGCCCACTCTTGGCCCGCGCCTGGCTGCCGAGATGATCGTCGCGCGAGATTGGGTGCGGGACGTATACCCGCGCCGCGCCGCCCTCGCCGCCCTCGCAGACGCCGGCCTGGTGCCGCGGGAAGCCCCGCGAGCGCACGACTCCTTCCTTGCCGGCCTCGGCGATCGAATTCAGGATGCGCTGGGCGTGCTGGGCATGTGACGCGGAGCCCAGCTGGGATGGAGAATTGATGTTGCACGGGATCCAGCCGGAGGGGTTCCCTCTGCAGCCGACGTTTCGCATGGAGTTTGAGGTGGTCCCCCTCGTCTATAGCGCGAGCAGCCGGTGAAGCTCGCCACCTGGAATATCAACTCCATCCGTCCACGAATGCCGGTCCTGACGGACTGGCTCCTCCGCCGGCAGCCCGACGTGCTCGGCGTCCAGGAGACCAAGGTCGCCGACGAACTCTTTCCCGCGCAGGCGCTGGCCGACATCGGCTACTCGTCGGTCTTCGTCGGCGGGAAGAGCTACAACGGCGTCGCCCTGATCTCGAAGGTTCCCGCCAGCGACGTGCGGATCGAATACCCGCTCGCCGACAATCCGGAGCCGCGCTTGATCAGCGCGGTGTTCGACGGAGTCCGCGTCTATTGCGCATATTTTCCCAACGGGCGCGATCCCGAGAGCCCGCACTTCCAGACAAAGATCGCGTGGATCAATGCGCTCGGCGCGCTGATCTTCGCGGACAGCGCCCTCGAGGGCGGACCTGGGCCGATTGCGCTGCTGGGAGATTTCAATGTGGCTCCCGAACCACGCGACGTGTACGACCCGGTCGCCCTGGAAGGCCACATCCTGTACCACCCCGACGAGCGCGCCGCGCTCGAGCGCCTGCGCGCGCGAGGATTCGTCGACGCGTTCCGCTGCTGTCGCGATGAAGCGGGACTGTATAGCTGGTGGGATTACCGGCAGGGCTCGTTCCGTCGGAATCTGGGCCTGCGCATTGATCACGTCTGGACGACGCCCGATCTCGCCAAGCGCGCGGTGAGCGCCTTTATCGACACCGACGAGCGCGGGAAGCCGTCGCCATCCGACCACGCTCCGGTTGTGCTCGAGCTTGGCGTTTAGGCGCGGGCACGGACCGGGCAACGCGCAGACCGCGCTGAATCCGCCGAAGAGAATTCACCGTTCGAGGGAATGGACTCATGGAATACCGACGCATGGGCAATTCGGGGCTCCGAGTCTCGGTCGCCGGCCTCGGAACGAACAACTTCGGCCGTCGCTGTAACGCCGAGGAGACGGCCGCGGTCATCCATCGGGCGATCGATCTGGGCGTCAACTTCATCGATACCGCTGATGTGTACGGCGACACCCTCTCCGAGGAGTACATCGGCAAGGCCATCAAAGGGCACCGCCGCGACCTCGTCATCGCGACGAAGTTCGAGCGCCCGGTCGGGGAGGGACCGCTTCACTCCGGAACGTCGCGCCGTCACGTGATGGAGGCGGTCGAGGACAGCCTTCGCCGCCTGGACGTCGATGCCATCGACCTCTACCAGATCCACTACTGGAACGACGAAACGCCTCTCGAGGAGACGCTCCGCGCCCTCGACGATCTGGTGCACCGCGGAGACGTTCGCTACATCGGATGCTCGAACTTCGCGGCGTGGCAGATCGTCGAGGCCCAGTGGATCGCGCGCTCCGAGCGCCTCGTTCCCCTCGTCTCGACCCAGAACCAGTACAACCTGCTCGAGCGAGGGATCGAGCGCGACGTGTTGCCGGTCGCGCGGCGCTACGGCATGGGCCTCATCCCCTACTTTCCTCTCGCTTCGGGATTCCTGACGGGCAAGTATCACCAGGGGGAGCCGCCGCCGCCGGGCACGCGGTTCGCCGGGTCCAGCAACTTCGCGCGCCGGGTCCTCACCGACACAAATTTCGCCAGGCTGGCCGTCTTCGAGCGATTCGCGGAGGAGCGGGACCACTCCGTCGGCCAGCTGGCGCTTGCCTGGCTTGCCGCTCAACCAGGGGTCGCGAGCGTCATCTCAGGCGCGACCAGGCCGGAGCAAGTCGAGGAGAACGTGCGGGCGCTGGAGTGGCAGCTTACGGCCGCCGACCTGCGCTCCCTCGACGAGGCGCTGAAGGAACAGCCGGCGACGGCGCGTTGATCGCCCGACGCGTCGCATCCACAGCATGACGGCCGGGCGCCAAGGAGAGGACCAGGGCGCGACCGCCGCCCATCGCGGCCAAGGGGCCCTCGCTGCCCTCGCGAATCGCAACTACCGCCTGTTCATGGCCGGGCAGGTGATCTCGCAGTCTGGAAGCTGGATGCAGCGAATCGCCCAATCCTGGATCGTGCTTCAGCTCACGGATTCGGCGGCCGCGCTCGGGACGGTCGTCACCATTCAGTTTCTCCCGATCCTCGCGCTCTCCCTGTTCGCCGGCGCCCTCGCCGATCGCGTTCCCAAGCGACGCGCCCTCGTCGGGATCCAGGTCGTGAACATCGCACAGGCCGCCACGCTGGCCACGCTGGTGGCGACGAATCAGATTGCCCTCTGGCAGATCTACGCGCTGGCCGCGGTCCAAGGAACGGCGAATGCGCTGGAGCAGCCGCTCCGCCAGGCGTTTCCCTCCGAGCTGGTCGGTCGCGAGCTGATCCCCAACGCCATCGCGTTGAATTCGACGGTCCAGAACACGGCCCGGGTGCTCGGACCGGCCCTGGGCGGCTTCGTCGTGACCTGGATCAGCCTCGCGGGCGCGTTTGCTCTGAACGCCGCGAGCTACGTCGCCGTGCTGGTGGCCCTCGCCCTCATCCGGCACGAGCTCCCTCATCCCCAGCCGGCAGCCGGCCTGCGCAGTCCGATACGCGAGATCGGTGAAGCGCTCGCCTTCGCGGGGCGGCGGCCGCCAATCGTGTTCACCCTGTGCGCGCTCAGCTGCCTGGGCATCTTCGGGTTCAACTACAGCACCTTTATGCCGCTCCTCGCTCGCTATCGCCTTGGCCTTGGCGCCGGGGGCTATGGCACACTGAGCGTTGCCCTCGGGGCGGGCGCCATTGTTGGCGCCGTGGCCATCGCGCGCGTCGGGTACACGTCTCCCCTCAGGCAGGCGTGGGGCGGCATCGGCTTCGCCGTGTTTCTCGCGGGCGTCGGGTGGTCCTCCTGGGCGGGGCTCTCGCTCGGACTCATTGCCGCGCTGGGCCTCGCGGGCACGGTCTTTACGACGACCGCGAATACGACTCTCCAACTCAGCGTCCCCGACGGGATGCGTGGGAGGATCATGGGACTCTATACGCTCCTACTTGCCGGAATGACGCCACCCGGTGCGTTGGTGACCGGGCTCCTCGCCGACCGATGGGACGTTGGGACCGCGCTGCAAATCGAGGCGGCGGTCTGCCTTGTCGGCGTGGTGGTCGGCCTCGGCTATTTCCTCCGCGCGCGCCGCGCGGGCGCCGTGCCCAGCGCGGCCGCCGGGGTCGCCTGATATGTGGGATCTTCATCGCGTCCGCCAGCCCGCGGCGCTCCTCGCGCTCAGCGCCACCCTGGTCGCCGCCTGCGCCGGGCCCTTTGCCCGAACTGCCGTCACGCCAACACCTCCGGCAACGGGCATCGTCGGTCAGCGCATCGAATTCGCGAACGTCGGGCTGAGCGTCAATTCGGTGACCCAGCTCGATCAGATCGGCGACTTTTTCCGGCCGAGCCCCGGTGACGTCTTCGTCGTCGTGAACGTCACCATCAACAACAAGCGGCCGTATCAGATCCCCTACAGCCCGTACGACTTCTCCATCACGGATCGCGCCGGGAATACATATGAGGCGGGAGTCACCGCCGGGAGCCAGCCGCTCCAGCGCTCAACGCTGGATGCGACGAAGGACGCGACCGGGAACGTCAACTTCGATATCCCGAGCGACGCCGAGGGGCTGACGCTGGCATACCGGGTCCCCGGCACGACGGGGGCCATCACGGTCGACCTGGGCGGAGTCCAATCGATCCCAACCCCGGTCCCGACGCCCCAAGCGACGCCCACCCCCGCGCCGACGGTAGGACCGACCAATACACCGCTTCGCGTCGAAGAGACGCCGGGAGCGCCCTAGCGATTATCCCGGGAGGGCCACGGGACCGGAATGGTGGTGGATCATCTTCCACGCGCCGGCCTCGCGCACGAACACGTTGGTGGCGGCAAGGGGTGTGCCGCCGACCAGCTCGCGACATACGACGATGCCGACATCGCCGATAACCGTGGCCGTCGCGCCGCCGGTCATGATGCGCGGCTGGTTCGGGTTGGAGAGGATCCGCGCCCAGCTTTCGATGATCGGGTCACGCCCCTGCAGCACGTTCCACCCGGGGTGCACGCAGGCGACGTCGACATCACGCGCCCACACGGCGTCCATGGCGGAGATGTCCTTCTGGTTGAAGGCCCGGTAGAACGCCTCGTTCGCGGCCAGGATGTCTTCCCCAGTCATAGCGCTTAGAATACATCCCATGGCCGGTCGCTTGAAGCGGAGGCACAGGACGTGAAGAGCGAGCTTTTCGCCAGCGAACGGGGCTTGGCCATCACCATCCCTCCGGAGCTTGTGGACCGCTACCATCTCGCGGCCGGTGGTTCCGTTGAGGTAACGGCGACGGATGAGGGGCTGATACTCGAGCCACTCGACGTAGCTCCCTGGTTCTCCATTTAATGGGAGCGCGCATTGGAGGCCGTAATCGAGGAGCATCGGGAGGCCCTGGAGATGGCGGGTGAGTAGGCAGCCCTCATCGTTTCCCTATCCCGACGCCCCGCAGGCCATCGCCTTTCACTATGCCCTCATGGACCGGCTGGGGGTCCATGACCTGGATCAGCCTGACGAAGCCCGGCTCCGCTCAACCCTCGAGCGCGCGCACGGCACCGTCCAGCAGCAACGCGGCGACATCGTGACCCTGGCGTCTTTCCTCCTGTTCGGCCTGATACGCGACAAGCCCTTCGGCAAAGGCAGCACCCAAACGGGCATCGCTCTCACCCTTGCCGTGCTTCTTCGCAATGGGGTCGCCGTGGTGGCGCCCGAGGAGGAGATCGCCGGCGTTGGGCTGGGCATCGCCCAGGGCGAGGTCTATGCCGGCATGGTCGAGATGTGGCTTCGCGACTCCGCCCGCCCCGCATGGTGACGCCCCTCGGCGCTCGCCGCGCGATCGCGGCGAGCGTGCTCGCGCTCTGTGTGTCCGCCACGGTGGTGCTTGCCGGGTGCGCGCCCGATCAGTCCGCTTCGCGGGGTCAGTCGGCGGCGGCAAGCGGCGCCGGGTCGGCAGCTCAGACAAGCTCGCCGGTTCCCCAGCGCGTCGTGACGATCGTCCTGCGGGCGGAGCCTCCGAATCTCAGCGACCGACTCGATCGCATGGGCCTTGGATTCCCGATCACCGTCAGTCTCGCGTACCTGGACGCGTTACAGGTGCCGCAGCCGATGCTGGCCGAGCGCCTCCCCACCCAGGATGACGGAAGCTGGACCATCGCGGCCGATGGATCGATGAAAACCGTCTATCGATTGCGCCCCAATATGCGCTGGCACGACGGCGAGCCGCTGACCGCGGATGATTTCTCCTTCGCCTTTCAAATTTACACGGACCGCGACATCCCCATGACCACGCGCCTGCCCGAATCGCTCATGAGCGACGTGAACGCCGTGGACGATCGCACCATCGCCATCACGTGGAGCCAGCCGTACGTCGATGCGAACGCCCTGATCAACAGCCAACTCGCGCCTTTCCCGCGCCACGTGCTCGGCGATCTGTACAACCAGGATAAGAACGCGTTCCTGGCGAGCACGTTCTGGACATCGCCGGACTTCGTCGGAAGCGGGCCTTACCGGGTGACGCGGTGGGACCACGGCGTCGTCATCGCGCTCGCCGCCAATCCGTTCTTCCCCCTGGGGAAGCCGAAGATCGAAAATATCGAAGTCCGCTGGGTCACGGACAGCAACACCATCGTCGCGGGATTCTTCTCCGGCACGATCGATTTCGCGGAGTACACGGCCATCGGGGCAGAGCAGGCGCTGATCCTCCGAGATCGATGGGATCAGGACCACGGCGGCCAGATCTACGCGCAAAGCCTGTTTGGCACACGCTACATCGAGTTCCAGCATCGCGACGTCCCGGACCATCAAGCGGCGCTGAACGACGTCCGCGTACGCCAGGCCTTGATGTACGCCCTCGATCGCAAGGCGTTGGCCGATGCGCTCCAGTACGGCTTCGGCGGGGTTGCGAACACCGGCTACTCGGAGAGTGACCCGTTCTACCCGCGCGTCGCGCAGGTGCTCACGACCTACCCGTACGACGTGCGCCGCGCGGACCAGCGGCTCGGCGAGGCCGGCTGGGCGCGCGGGCCGGACGGCCTCTATCGCGAGAGCTCGGGCAAGTCGCTCGACGTGGAGGTTCGTGTCACCGGCGAACGCGAGCAGGAAGCGGAGATCGTCGCCGACGACTGGAAGAAAGCGGGGATCGACGCGCGCAGCTTCGTGGTGCCTCGCGCGCTCACCACGGACGTGGAATATCGCGTCAACTTTCCCGGCGTGGCCATCTCTGCTCAGACCGATGTTGTCTCCGCGGCCAACGCCATCACCGATCAGGCGCCGACGCCCCAGAACAAGTACACCGGCAAGAACCGCGGCAGTTATTCGAATCCTGAGCTCGACCGACTGTATGCTCAGTCCCTGCTGACCATCGATCAGCCGGCTCGGGAGAAGATCTTGCTGGACATCGAGCGCATCTTCAGCGCAGACGTAGCTCAGGGGATGCTGTACTACCAGCCACGGGTCGGAGCCGCCCGAGCCGACGTCCTAGGGATCAAACCACCCGTGCGCGGCTCGTATTTGTGGAACATCTGGGAGTGGTCTCTGGGGCCTGCGTAGCGACCGACATCTCGCCGGGTCAGAGTGGGCTCCGCGGTTGACCGCATGGGCGGCATCCTGCGCGGCGAGGTCGATGGCCAGGGCCAGGAACCGCGCGGCGCACTCTCCGGCCGCGTGAGCCCGAACGATCTCTGCGCCGGAGAATCCTCCGGGTCGACCGGTGCGGAGGTACACGCGCCCGATCTCCCGCGCTCCCACGACCAGGGCCACGGTCGCGCCCCGCGCCGCTGCTCCCGAAGCTCCGCGACCGCCGGGCGGGTTTCGGAGCCGCGACTCTGTCAGCTCAGCGTCCGCCCAGCGTACGGTCATGGTCCAGGAGTCGGCTCGCGCCGCGTGCGCGATGGAGCCGCCGAGATACCGCGCCAGAAGACGAATCGATGGGGCGGGATCGCCCGCGCCGTGGCCGCGCCTTCGCGCTCGCTCGCGCGAGATGTCGACGATTCGACACGCGCGCCTGTTCATCATCCGCATACTCCTCTCCATGTGAGGCGAGTATGCGGAAGCGACGGCGATGTCAACGTAGCGTATGGTTGCGCCGTCGTAAACGTTCTGGAATGTCGACGGTCTGTCTGCCGGAAGCGAAACCTGGCTTAGAATAGACACGCCGCCGGCTCCGCCCTGCGTGGTTCGCGGCGCGACTTCAGATCAACCCCGGGGACGACACAATGCGCTTCCACAACCGGAAGCCAGTGTCAGCGCTATTCGGCCTGGTGGCGTGCACGCTCGCTGGCTGCACCATGATGCCCATGCCCACGCCCACCGCCGGCGCGCCGGCCCAGCCATCCATCGGCCAGCCCCCCACCATCGAGCCCTCCGCCCCCAGCGCACTGACGTCCGACGATCTGTACGCGATCTACCAGGCGCTGATCACCGAATACGTAGATCGAGTCGACGACGGGAAGCTTCTCGAAGCAGCGCTGACCGGTGCGCGCGACGCCGCGGTCGCCATCGGGCTGCTCCCCATCGAAACCGGAATTCTGGACACCGCGCCGCTCCACCCATCGGGTGATCCACGAACCGACTACGCGGACTTCGGCGCCGCGTATGACGCGTTCGTCGCAAAGCTCGGGGGCCGACTCGACATTGGCGCCGTCGGGCGGGGCGCCGCCCGCGGGATGCTTGCCGCCCTCGGCGATCCGCTGACAACCTACCTCGACCGCGACACCATGAAGCGCATGCAGTCCGCCGGCGAAGGGAGCATCGGCGTCACGCTCGTGCCGGGGCGCGATGGCGGTCCCCCGGTCGTCCGTCTGACCGATTCGGCCGGTCCGGCTGCGGGCGCGGGCATCGCGCCCGGTGATTCGATCCTCTCCGTGGACGGATCGCCGACGAGCGGGCTCGACCTCTACGACGTGCTTCTCAGCCTGAGCGGACCGGCGGGATCCCAGGTCCAAATCGGCGTCAGCTCGCCGGGCGGGGAGCCGCGGGAGATCACCGTCTCGCGGTCGCGGCTCGATCGACGCTCCATAACGGCCACCCTCGTCGACGGGATCGAAATGATCCAGCTCCGCTCCTTTGATCGGAACGTTGTCGATACGCTGCGGCGCGCGCTGCGGGACAGCATCGCCGATGGAGCCAGCGGGTGGGTCATCGACGTCCGCGGGAATGGCGAGGGGAACTTGACAAACGCGGTGGACGTAGCATCGCTGTTTGTCGGCCAGCAGACAATCGCCATCGAGCGGGAGCATGGCGGGCGCGAGACGACGATACGCGGGACGAGCCTTCCGCTCGCCAGCCTGCTTCCGACGGTCGTCCTGGTGGATGGCGCCACGGCGGGGCCCGGAGAGTTGTTCGCGGCCGCGATTCGCGACTACGGCGCGGGCACGCTCGTCGGCGAGACGACGGCCGGGCGGCTCGGCACGCCGACCGTGGTCGGGTTGTCCGATGGGTCGGCGGCGGAGATTACGACGACCCGCATTTATAGCCCGTCGCGCGATTCGTTGCTCGGCTCCGGCGTCGAGCCGGACGTTCCCGTCGCCGCGGATTCCCAGGCGCTGGCCCGCGGAGAAGACCCGGTCGCGGACCGGGCGATGGCCCTGCTCCGGTAGATGGTCCGTGAAGGATGTTACAGTTGCGTTGCAGTGGTTCAATGTTTCAGGTATCCTTGGGCACCTGAGCCCGTACCGATGGGCGGGCTCGGGACTGGGCGGTGCAACAGCGCCGATCCGCGTTGGAGCACGGTGGGTTGAGCCAGTCTGCTAATCAGGGGCAGCCGCTCGCGGCCGACGAGGCGACGCCAAATGGGAAGTCATCCCATGGCGGGGAGTTGGTGCTCTCGTCGCTATTTAAAGGGAGCGGCTCGCTGCGCTGCAAGGTTGCGGGGGCGTTGACCTACGCCACGCTGTTTGCCCTGGAGCAGGCCATATCTCGATTCAATGGGGTCACCTTCGTCAACATCACCCCGGAGTCCGGAGATGAGGCGATCCTCTCTCTCTTCAGCGAGAACCCGGAGCGCGTGCTCCGAGATATTCTGAAGCTCCCGGGCTTTCGGATCCGCCTGGAGGAATCGTGAGCGTTCCGTCAGTACTTCTCATCAGTCAAGACCGGTCCTTCGAAGAGTACGCCACCGCGCTTCGATCCGAGAAGATTAATTGCCAAGTCGCGGGTTCGTACGCCGAAGTGGTGAGCTTCTTGGAGCGCCTCACCTCCGGTGGAGACATCGAAGAAGTGACCCAATGCATCGCTGTCGTAGACGGCGACATTCCCCAGGACATGGCGTTCCAGGTTTTCAAACTGCTCCATTCGGCCCACGCGGTCCCAACGCTCACGCTCGTGGCACCGGAGCGCTACCAGCAGTTCGCCCTGGACTCCCACCGCCCGCCCCTGGACGAGTACGCGGCGAAGCCCGTGGGCGTGGGCGAGCTGATCCTTCGCGTCAAGGCGATGATGATCCGCTCCGGTTATGAGATCCCGGACGGCTCGCTCGGATACGTCGTGGGCAGGTCCGAGGGGATCCACCACGGCACGATCATCGTGCTCTTCTCCCCCAAGGGCGGTGTCGGCAAGAGCACCATCGCCGTGAACCTGGCCGTTGGGCTGTCACGTTTCTACGACTACAAAACGCTCCTGGTGGACGCCGACCTGTGGTTCGGCGACGTCGGCGTGCTCCTCAACCTTGCCTCGCGCAAGAGCGTGTTCGACATCTCCGCCGAAGAGGACACCAACCTGGGGGTGCTGCAGCAGGTGCTGGTGCAGCACAGCTCCGGCACGCACCTACTTCTGCGACCCCCGGATCTCTCCACGGCGGAGAAGATCCGGAGCGACATCGTCGTGTCCGCGATCTCCTCGTATCGCGCGCTGTTCGACTACGTCATCGTCGACACCCACCCGACCCTGGACGAGTTGAACCTCCAGATCCTCGACGTCGCGGACCGAATCATCATGATCACGACGCCTGAGATCAGCGCAGTCCACCACACCAGCCGGTTCCTCGAGGTCTCGGGGGCGCTCGGCATCAGCAACAAGCTGTCCCTCGTGCTAAACCGCGCCAACAGCGGCATCCGTCTCGCCGCCCTCGAGGAGCAGCTCGGCATGCCCATCGCGGGGACCGTAGTTAGCGCGGGCCGTGCCGTCGTCGAAGCGGCGAACCACGGCGTCTCGCTCTTCGATCAGGATCCTAACGAAGAGGCGGAGGTCACGCGGGACCTGGCACGGCTCGTCGAGCTCGTCGCGGGCCAGCCGCGCCCCGAGCGCCAGAACGGCGAGGCCGCCCCGGTCGTCGCGGCCGCCAAGGCGCAATCGCGTGAGGCCCGGCCCTTCTGGAAGCGGAGCGCAAAATGAGTCTCTCGCACCGAGGCGTTGGCAGCCAGTCGTTCGACCGGACGATCCGGGAGCCGCGCGATGCGCTGATTCGGACGGCTGGTGGACTGGTCATTCGGGGAAATATTTACCTCGTGCCGGGCACACGATTGACGGACTTGCTGGAGCGCGACACCGAGGTGTTCGTCGCGGTCACGAGCGCGGCCATCACGTCGGCCGACGGGCGGACCGACCGCACGCCCTTCGTCGCGGTCAACAAGAACCACATCGTGACCATGGAAGAGATGGTCCGAACGGAGGCGCCCCCCGCGCCTCCGGCTCCGGAAGCGGCCGAAGCCGCGCAGCCGGCGCGAACCGCCTGACGGGAATCCAGAGGGCCGCTCACCCCACGCCGAACGCCCTGCCCTGAGCCACGTCCAAGGGACCGCGTAACACCTCGGCGCTCCGGAGGCGCGCCTACGCCCCGCGCGCGGTCAACGGGCGCGCTCCGCGCCCCACAATAAGATGTGCATGCGTGGGCCGAGTCGGTACCCTTCCGCCACGCACCGCTCCGCCAGCCATCGCGACCGCTCGGTGACGGTCGACGCGTCCACCCCTTCGGGCATCAGCATCACACGATGGCGGGGCAGGCCGTGCTGACGCACGAGGCACGACACTTCTTCAACGTCATCAGGCGCGACGATCACAAACTTGAAGTACGCCGACTCCTTTGCCGCGAACCACTTCAGCGCTTCGTCGCGACGGCGCAGCGCCGGATCGTTGCGCGAGTTGGTTAGCTTCGGTGACACGTTCCACTGGTCCACGTGCTCCGCGAGCCCGGCAAGCGGCACGATCGTCCCATTCGTTTCCACCTCGATCCGTAGGCCCGCGTCCTTCAGCGCGTGGGCGAGGCGTACGAGTCCGTCTTGCTGAAGCAGGGGTTCGCCGCCGGTAATGACCGCGTTGGCCGTCCCCTGAGCAGAGGCGGCGGCGATGACGCGCGACGCGAATGTGGAAGCGTCCAACTCGATGATCGATTCGCGTTGGTCGAACCGCGCCCAGTCCCACGTGTAGGCCGTGTCGCACCACGAACAGCGAAGGTTGCACAGAGCGAGGCGAACGAACACACTCGGCAACCCACACGTGGGGCCCTCGCCCTGGATCGAAGTGAAGATCTCGGGTCGCCCGTCCGGCAACCGGCTCACGCGGAGCGTGCGTGCGCTCATCGCGGTGTCGCGCGACCGCCCCGCGCGTGCGCGGCGCGTGGCGCGGTCCCGATCCTCAAGAGCGCCGGGTCGGCGGCGCCAGCCTCGGCGAACCCCTTCGCCCGCAGCTCGCAGCTATCGCACCGGCCGCAGGGCGCTGGGCCAGGGCCGTAGCAGCTCCACGTGCGGTCGAGGGGCGCCCCCAGCGCCAGGCCGAGCTCCACGATTTCGCGCTTCCCCTTATCGATGAGCGGGGTGCGAATCTCGATGCGAACCCCGTATTGTGTCCCCAGCTTGCTTCCCAGTCGCAGCGTTTCTCCGGCGGCGCGGTAGAACTCCGGACGACAATCGGGGTAGCCGCTGTAGTCGATCGCATTGGCCGCGATGAACAGCGTCGGCGACAGTTCCCGCGCATCGGCTCCGCCCGCCTCGATGAGCGCGAGGGCGCGGCTTTCCAGCGCGGCGGCGCCCAGCGTCAAGAGGAACGTGTTCCGAAGCGGCACGTAGGTAATCGGGATGTCGGCGGCCATCGCCGCGCTGTCCCGATCGACCGGCGCCGAATATCGATCCGGACTGGTGAGCGCCGAGTACCAGGCGAGCTGGCGAAAGAACTCCACTGACGCAATGTGATGAGCAACGCCCAGCGATGCCGCGACTGCCTGGGCAGCCGCGACCTCTTGTCGGTGTGTCTGGCCGTAATCCACGGTGAGCGCCGACAGCTCGTAGCCCTCGTGCAGGGCGAGAGCCGCGACGGTGGTCGAGTCGAGCCCGCCCGATAGCAGGACGAGGCCAATTTTCACGCTTCCGCTCCAGGGCATTCCGCGTCACGATGAAATGTACCGCATCATCGGCCGGCACACCTCACCGCGTGGCGTGAGCCGTGACGGACGATCACGCCGTCCCGAACGCCGCTCCGCGCATTACAAAGGTGTCAACTGACACCGTGTCACACCGAAATCGCCAGACCTTGCGAGTTTTCCACAGCGCGGCGATTCGGCAGGGCTGCCCCGATGGGAATCGGTGGAAAAGCGGTGGAAACCTGGCGCGCCGAGGAACTCGCCCGCGTGGAAAAGGCGGCGTCGAATCGCGCTGTGCCCCGTTGACGAGACCGGATTCCTGGCGCCAGCGGCCGCTCTCTAGAATGTGCGCGCAATTTTCCCGAAAGCATGGAAATGAGATCATTTGTTCGATACAATGCGTCGAGAGGCGAGCCGTGATGATGTCCGGGATGGAGGTGTGTGATGAAAGTGGTGTTGCGAAAGGACGTCCCGAGCCTCGGCCGCGCGGGCGAAGTGAAAGAGGTTTCCGACGGGTACGGCAGGAACTACTTGATCCCCCGGGGATTGGCCGCGATCGCATCCAAGACCGCCGTACAGAACGTCGAAGCGCACAAGGCGGCCGAATCGCGCCAACAGGCCCGTCTCGCCGCCGAGCACGAAGCTCTCGCCAAGCGCTTGACCGAGACGCCGATCGTCGTCCGCGCGCATGCCGGCGAGCAGGGGCGGCTCTACGGATCGGTGACCACCGCCGATGTCGCGGACGCCATCAAGGCGGCCCTTGGGCAGACCGTAGACAAGCGGGACGTCGAGTTGGAGGAGCCGATCCGCACGGTCGGGATGCATCACGTGCGGGTGCATGTGGCTCCGCGGGTCATCGCGACGGTCAACGTCGAGGTCGTCGGGGACAGGCCGTAGGGCGCACGTACCGGTACCGCGAGCCGTTCATGATGGCGTTGCACCCTCACGCGGAGCGACTGCGCGATGGCGATTGAGGCGTACGCCCCCGACCGGGCCTTCGAGCCACTGCCCCCGCACAACTCTGAGGCCGAGGAATCCGTCCTCGGCAGTATGTTGATCGACCCCGAGGCCATCGAGGCGGTCGCGGCGTTTCTGCGACCGGATGACTTTTATCACCCCCGCAACCGCGACATCTACGCCGCCATGCTCCGCCTGTACGAGCGTCGACAGCCGACGGACTTTGTGATGGTGTGCGACGAGTTGGAGCGCGAGGACCTGCTCGAGCGCATCGGCGGAGTCGGCTACGTGTCTCGGCTGCTCACCGTGGTCCCGACGTCCGTCCATGTCGAGCACTACGCCAGGGTCGTGGAGCGCACCGCCCTCATGCGGCGCCTGATCTCCGCGGCAGGGCGAATCGCGGCCATCGGGTACGAAGACCATGCCGATACGGCGACGGCCCTGGAGCGGGCCGAGCAAGAGCTTTTCGCCGTCACGCAGTTTCGCGCGGCCAGGGACTTCCTCCACATCCGTGACGTGCTCGCCGAATACCTCGAGCAGATTCAGCTCGGTGTTGGCGCCGACACCGCGCGACCGGGCGTGCCGTCCGGCTTCATCGATCTCGATCGGTTGCTGGGCGGCTTTCAACGGTCGGACTTGTTGATCCTGGCAGCGCGGCCGAGTCTGGGCAAGACTGCTCTCGCACTCAACATCGCCCGCAATGCGGCGGTGCGCTTCAACCTCACTACCGCGATCTTCAGCGTCGAGATGAGCCGGCTTCAGATCGCGCAGCGGTTTCTGTCGACCGAGTCCGGGGTGGATTCGGCGCGCATTCGCGAGGGACGGTTATCGGAGGTCGAGATCCGAAATCTCGGCGAGGCGCTCGAGGTGTTGTCGGCCTCGCCCATCTACATCGACGATACACCGTCCATCGGGATCAACGAGTTGCGCGGCAAGGCGCGCAGGCTCCACGGCGAGCATCCGCTCGATCTCCTCATCGTCGACTACCTCCAGCTCGTCGGCGGAAGCGTGCCGGAGAACCGGGTGCAGGAGATATCCGAGGTGTCCCGTTCGCTGAAGGCGCTCGCCCGCGAGCTGAACGTGCCCGTGCTCGCCCTCTCGCAGCTCTCGCGCGCCGTCGAGGGGCGGTCGCCTCACATCCCCATGCTCTCAGACCTCCGCGACAGCGGCAGCATCGAACAGGACGCGGACGTCGTGATCTTCATCTATCGCGAAGACGTCTACGACCGGGAGACCGAGCGCAAGGGCATCACGGACCTGTACGTGGCGAAGCACCGCAACGGGCCAACCGGCATGGTGTCCCTCCTGTTTATGGAGCGGAGCACGCGGTTTGTCGACCTCGAGCACCAGGCACCCCCGATTTAGGAAGTCGGAGCGACGAGTTGGAGCGCCTTGAAGATGTCCTGAAGCGGCTGCACGTCGTGGGGGTCGAGTCGCCGTTCA